>JAUHYB010000016.1 GCA_030426745.1 bacterium | reverse complement strand
CGAAGATCACGTAGCGGCCGTCGTCGCTCATGCGGAAGCCGTCGGAGACGCCGCGCAGGGTGTCGACCACCAGGCCGCCGATCGTCGTGACGCCTTCCTGGACGACGAGCTCGTTGTTGATGAACAGCCCCGTGTCGATGTCGGTGTCCGCGTCGTCCCAGTCGCCATAGAAGACGGTGTCGCCGTTGTCGCTGCAGTACATCGGGCCCGAGCCGAAGCTCGTGAACACCATGCCGGCCGGGATGTCCGGGTGGCCGTCGCCCTCGCGCGCGATCAGGGTGCCGTCGAAGACGATGACGCGGTCGTTCGCGGTGCCGCCGGTGTCGATGTCGCCGTGGAACATCAGCTGGCCGTGGTTGTTCACGTCCAGCACGGCCGACGCGAGGCTGCTGGCCCAGTTCAGGCCGAGGATGCCGGAGGGGCTGCCCTCGCGCGCGATGAGCGTCCCGTCGACGAAGATCGCCGCGTCGTCCGCGGTGTCGCCGTCCAGGTCGAGGATGTAGGCCACGTGGCCGTTCTGGCTGTAGTCGAGGTCGTGCTGACCCGTTTGGATCTCGGTCACGAAGCGACCGGTGAACGGCTCGTCGCCTTCCTTGACGACGACCGTCTCGCTGACCAGGTTGCCCGCGCCGTCGTGCTCGATCAGCATCAGGGCGCGGTCGGTGGTCGAGGCGATCGCCGGGTCGTCGACCGAGCACAGCGCCGCGAAGATGTCGTTGTCGCTGTTGTAGGTCTCGAAGTAGCCCTTGTAGGCCGTACCGGCGCTGAAGCCGGCGGAGGTCGACACGTCGCCTTCCTGGATCAGGATCACGCCGTCGTAGAACAGGCCGCTGTCGTCGCTGGAGCCCGCGGTGCCGTCCATGAACCAGTTCGAGCTGAACACGCCGGCCTCGTTGAGGCTCATCGAGTCGAAGCTGTCCAGGAAGGTGCCGACCGGCAGCGCCAGGCTCTGGTTCTCCTGGTAGACCAGCACGCCGTTCGCGTAGATCGCGTTGTCGTCGTCGCTCATCGGGTTGTCGGTGTCGAACTCGACGACCCAGTCGCCGTTGTTGTTCACGTCGATGTTGTTGATCGTCGTGACGTTACCGACGCCGGCGACGACGTCGCCCTCGAGGACGAGGGTCGTGATGGACTGCGCGTGGGCCGTTCCGGACAGGACGGCGGCGAGGCCGAGGCCCGCCCCCGTGGAGAGAAGACGCATGGGTGTTTGCTCCTGTGCGATTCGCTGGGATTGTGGAGAAGGGGCTCCCGCGGAACTCCCGGCGCCACGGGTTCTGAGCGCCGGGCGCGGTCGCCCGTGTTCCCCATCCTAGGTACGGCCCGTGATCACGCTGGAAAATCCGTGCGTCCGGACCGTGAGAGGCCTGTAAAGCGGCCCGGGCGCGCCCCTCGGGCGAGGCGCGGCGGGGCCGCTACTGCCAGGAGACCTCGAGTCCCTGCGTGAAATTCGATCCCGTGCCGCAGGTCGACAACGCCGGGTCACGGTACCAGAGCTGGTAGTAGCGCGTCTGGAACGGCAGCACGCTGCCCTCCAGCGAGATGTTGCTCGCGGTCTCCGCGTAGCCGTCGGCGTCGGTGAAGACGACCTCGATGCGCTCGGTCGGGTTGCCCATGCACAGGACGCCGTCCTTGAAGGGCGCGTTCGTCGTCGCCTCGCCCTGCACGAGCATGCCGGGCTGGTTCGGGCGCGCCTGGTACACGGCGAAGGTCGCGTCGTCCGCGCCGACCTCCAGGGCGCCGCGCGCCGTCAGGTACGCGCCGTGCCCCTGCGAGTTCTCGCACCCCTCGGCGCGGTACGTCGGCGTCTCGTTGCTGCACGGACACGGCGCGGCGGAGATCCCGTCGCCGAGGCAGAAGTCCTGCGGCCGTATGCCGCGGTCGATCAGGATCGCGCGCTCGAGCCCGTCGGCCAGCGCCCCGATGAAGGCGACGTAGCGGCCGTTCGGGCTGATGTCGTACGCCCACTGCCCCTGGTAGATGTCCGTGAGCAGCTGGCCGAACAAGGTCGTGTCGCCGACGCCGACCAGCATCTCGCCCTCCAGGAAGAGCGCCAGGTCCAGGCTCGGGAGGGTGCGGCCGCCGTAGAGCACCTCGCCCGCGCGGTCGACGCGCACGCTGTACGACGACACCTCGCGCCAGGTCTCGCCCGGGCGCTCCGGCACCGGGTCGCCTGATCGCCGGACCAGGCGATCCCCGTGGACGATCACCTGCGAGCCGTCGTCCAGCTCGACGCGCATCGCGACGACGCCGCGGTCGTCGAGGTCCACCGGAGTGGTGCTGTCGGGCGCCCACGTCCGCCCGGGGACCGCGGCGCACGGCTGGCCGGTCTGCACCAGCACGTCGTCGTCGCGGTAGATCGCGTAGGAGTAGGGCGGGGACGTGCCCAGGCTCACGTTGAAGGCGACCGACCCCGCGGCGTTCCCGGACAGCGAGTACGGGTTCGATCCCGTGGAGTGCACGGGTTCGGTCTGGCCGGGCAGGACCTGTCCCGTGCGACAGACGAGCTGCTCGAACAGGAGGCCCATGCTCAGGTCGAACTCGACGCGCAGGATCGCGTCGTACACCTGCCCGCCGCTCAGGAGGTCCCAGTTCGAGAACATCAGGCCGTCGACGGGCATGTCGCTGTAGACCGCGTCGTCGTAGGTGCTGCCGGGCAACACGCCGGACGCGAACACCGCCTGCCCCTCGTACATCAGGGTGTCTCCCTCGTACGTGATCGCGTCGATCGGCCCGCCCGAGGTCGGCTGGAGCTGGACGCCGACGACGACGGTCGACGACGGGCTCTGCCCGATGTGCGCCTGGATCGTGCTGACCGTCGCGCCCGTCGGAGCGGAGACCGCCTGCCCGTGTTGCAGGATCGACGTGGTCCCCTTCAGCAGCGCGGACTGCGACGACGCGCTGCGCACGTTGACGGTCCAGTCGCCGGCGTCGTTGACGCGCACGCCGAAGATCCTGTCGACCACCTGCCAACCGGCGACCGCGTCGCCCTCCTCGATCAGCACGGAGTACGTCTGCGCCGACAGCGGCGCGGCGAGAACGAGCGCGGACACCGCGAACGCGGCGCGCGCGAGACACGTGCGAGTCATGATCCCCCCCTGGAATCCTCGAAGGCCGGGTCGAGGCCGCGCGGACGTCGGCGGCCCCCGGTCCCCATGCTAGTCGGGGAGCCGGGGGCCGCCAGGGATCGCGGCGGGAGCCCGCGCCGCTACCGCCAGGAGACCACCAGGGCGGCGCTCGTGTTCGATCCCGAGCCGCAGGGCGACAGGCCCGGGTCGCGGTACCAGAGCTGGTAGACCACGTCCTGACCCGGTGTCGGCGGCAGCGCGAGCGTCGCCGGCGAGGTCGTCCCGAGCGCGCCGCTCGCGTCCGCGAAGCCGATCTCGAGCCAGGTGAAGCCGGCGCCCGCGCACAGGATGCCGTCGCGGAACGGCTGCGCGGCGGGCTGGTCGCTCGCCAGGAACAACCCGGTCTGTCCCGCGGGCACGCCTTCCGCGCGCAGCGCCAGGTCGTCCGCGCCGACCGCGAGCGAGCCGCTCGCGAACAGCACCGCGCCGGCGCCGCCGGAGTTCGCGCAGCCCGCGCGGTCGGCGGCGGCCGTCACGTTCGCGCAGGGACACAGCGCGAGGTCCGACGCGCACGCCACGCGCGCGCCGCGGTCGAAGTCCAGCAGCAAGGCCGCGCGCGACCCGTCGTCCAACCGCGCGAGGAACGCGAAGCGCCTCGACGCGCCGTCGAAGTCGACGCTGGCCGCGTCGGACTCGATCTCGGTGATCGTCGCGTCCGCGAACGCGCGCCCCGTGCGCACGAGCAGCTCGTCGCCCAGGAACCAGCCCGCGCCCGCCTCCGGGCCGTCCCACTCGGCGAACCACAGCACGCGGCCGTCGGGCGACACCTCGATCGCCGACTGCGCGAAGCCCGTGATCGATCCGTTCGACACGCCCGGCGGCGCGTCGCCCTCGCGCGCGAGCAGCACGCCGTCCAGGAACAGCGCTTCGTCGTTCGCGGGATCCCCCGTGTCGAGCCGCGCGCGCAGCGCGATCTCACCGTTCGCGCCGAGCGCCACGACGGCCTCGCGCAGGTCGCCCCACGCCAGCCCGGTGACCGGCGACGCCTGGCCCTCGCGGATCACGGGGAAGTGGTCCAGGTAGATCGCGGTGTCGTCGTCCGGCGCGAACGCGTCGATCACGACCAGCACCTGGCCCGCGTCGTTGAACGCGATCGCCTCGGGGCGCGGCGGGATCTCCTGCACCAGCATCCCCCACGGCCCGAACTGCTGGTAGGTGGTCCAGCGCGCCTCCTCGTACACGAGGCCGCCGGCGCCGTCGTGCCGCAGCACGAACAGGCCTTGCAGGTCCTCGCCGGGGTAGGTCGGGTCCTCGATGATCATCAGCGCGAGGACCTCGTCCTGGCCGTTTGCGCGCACCGCTTGCACGGCGCCGTACTTCGTGTTCGCCGGGATGCTGGTCGCGCCGCAGGACTGACCTTCGACCACCATCGGCGCTCCGTCCACGTAGACGCCCGTGTCGTGCTGCGGGTTCGGCACGCCCGCCAGCGTCAACGTCGTCAGCTCGCGCCCCGCGTGGTCGATGTCCGAGTCGGCGATCGACAGCAGCGTCGCGCCGGGGACCGCGCTCATCGTCTGGCCCTCGCGCAGCGTCAACGCGCCGTCGCGCCAGTGACCGCGCTGCGGGTTCCACGCCGCGCCGGTGCGCACCCGCACCAGCCACCCGTCACCGCCCGCCAGGTCGACCGACTCGACCCCGCTCACCGTCCCCAGCCCGGGGATCACGTCGCCCGTGCGCGCCAGGGGACGGAGGGTCTGCGCCGCTCCGGTGGAGTCGAGCAGGAGAGTCGCGACGAGCGCGAACGCGAGGGAGCGGGTGCATGCGAGCATGACCATCCTCCGGCAGAGGGTCGGTTGTGAAGAATCCGGGAAGTCCAGATCAACGTAGCACGAAGCCACCTTCCTGTGATCGGCAGTCGGGGGGCGTGTCTGCACGGGTGTCCTCGACCCATCCCGTTGTCGGAACGGTCTTTAAGAACGGCATCCCCCCGCCGGGACTGCGGCGCGGGCCACACCGCGAGCCGCGCGGCGGGGCGCGCGGGGCCGTCCGGCGCGTCCCACGCGGGGCCCGCGGGGCGCGGGGCGGAGGCCCGGGGCGAGAACGCGCGGCGGCGCGGCCGCGCTCCCGTAGACTGGGGCCATGGCGACGGTCCCCCACTCTCCCGGTCCCCGCGGCGACGAGCGCCTCGACGGGGGTCCGCGGAGCCCCGCGCCGGCGACGCGGCCGGCCGCCCGCGACCTGCGCGCCGCCGCGCGGCTGCTCGGGGAGGACTCGCCCACGGTGCGACGCGCGCTGCGCCGCGCCTTCGCCGCCCACCCGCGCCCGGCGCGCCGGCTCTTGCAGCGCGCCGCCGCGTCCGACGACCCGCGGGTGCGCGCCCACGCGCGCGGTCTGCGCCTCGAGCTGGAGCGCCGCGAGACGGTGCGCCGTCTGCTCCGTCGCCTCGCTCAGCCGCGCATCGACCTGGAGTCCGCGCTCTACTCGCTCGCGCGCTTCTCCGACCCCGACCTCGACGCGCGGCCGTACCGGCGCGCGCTCGACGGCTTCGCGCGCGAGTTCGGCCGCCGCGCGGCGGGGATCACCGAGGAGCTCGACCGCGGGCGCACGCTCGCGCGCTACCTGGGCGAGGAAGTCGGCTTCCGCGGCGTCGCGGACGGTCGCTACCCGCCCTCGGACGTGCACCTCTCGCGCGCGATCGAGACGCGGCGCGGGCTGCCGTTGACGCTGACGGCGATCTACCTGTTCGTCGCGCGGCGCGCCGGGTTGCGCGTCGGCGTCGTTCCGCTGCCGGGTCACATCATGCTGCGGCTGTACGGGCGGCGTCAGAACCTGATCGTCGATCCCTTCCACGGCGGCGAGGCGCGCAGCCAGGCGGCGCTGATGCACTACCTGGCGCAACACGGCCTGGCGTTCCGGTCGGTGTGGTTCCGCGACGCGGACGACCGCGCGCTCCTGCTGCGTCAGGTGCGCAACCTCGGACACAGCCTGGAGCTGCACGAGCTCCACGGGCAAGCTCGCGCGCTGCGCCCGTTGCTCGCCGTCGCCCGCGGCGAGCGTTGAGCCCGGGCCCGCGCAGACCATGACCGACCTCCCCGAAGCCTGGCCGCCGCACGAACCGCCGCACGACCGCCTCGTCGCGCCGCTGTTCCCGCTGCCCCGCGTCTTCCTGTTCCCGGGCACGCTGGTGCCGCTGCACATCTTCGAGCCGCGCTACCGGCAGATGGTCGACGACCTGCTCGACCGCGACGGCCGCATCGTGATCGGCCCGATCCGCGCGGGACACGAGCCGGAGTCCGGCGGCGAGCCGCCCGTGTATCCGATCAGCGGGCTGGGCGAGATCGTGCAGCACAACAAGCTGCCGGACGGCCGCTACCTGATCACCGTCGCGGGGCTGGCGCGCGTGCGCATCGAGGAGCTCGAGTCCGACCGCCTGTACCGCCAAGCGCGCTACGAGCCGATCCAGGAGGTGACGCCGGGCGACGAGGAGACGGACGAGCTGGCCGACCGCCTGCGCCGCGCGATCCTGACGCGCAGCGAGTCCTACGTGGACCTGCCGGCCGACCTCCCGCCGGGGCCGCTGACCGACGTGCTGCTGGCGACCCTCGACCTGCCCGTGTCGCGCGCGCAGGAGGTCTACGCCGAGCCGAGCGTCGAGCGGCGGGCGAAGATGGTGCTCGAGGAGCACGACGCGCGCCCGAGCTGAGCGCGGTAACCGCGCTCACGCCGCGCTCACGCCGCGCGCTGGTAGCGCTCCTTCACCCGCGCGACGCCCGTCTCGAGCTTGCGCAGCTTCCGCAGCTCGCGACCCTTCGGCCACGGCAGGAACGCGAGCACCGCGAAGAGCGGGACGTTCACGGCCGGCACGAGCATCAACAGCCCGAGCGACCAGTGGAATCCGGCGCGCCCGAACAGCGCGCAGAAGCCGAGCGTGTACAGCGCGGCGAGGCCCGCGACGGTCCCGCCGACGACCGGGTCGGACAGCGCCTCGACGATCCGGTCCCAATCGATGGTGATCTTCTGATCCATGCCACTCCCCTGTGGTCTCGCGTTCTCCCCTCCTCGCCGCGCCCCCGCGCCGCGAGTCGCCCCCGGTCATCGGTCGCGGCCGGGAGGGCGGCTTGAGCGGAACCCCGGGAACCGGGCACGAAGACGCCCCCCGGGCCGTGGAGGCCCGGGGGGCGTCGATTCGCGATCGATCGGTCGCAGCGCGCCTACTTGGAGCCGCCGGCCCCCTGCAGCGTCCGCATCACCTTCGACAGCGAGAAGCTCGCCGCTTCCTGGCGCGGCGGGTACTCCTGGAAGGTCGCGAGGAACTTCGCGACGTAGTCCTGCGCGGGGACCAGCAGGAACACGTGGTCGAGCACCCAGTCGTAGTAGGTGTTCGACGTCAGCTGCGCGCGCTCGTAGGGGTCGCGGCGCAGGTTGAAGATCAGCGGCACGCGCAGCTCCGTGAAGGGGTTCGCCCACAGCTTCAGCGTGCCGGTCGCGCGCTGCTCCATGAACACGACCTTCCAGTCGCGGAAGCGCAGCGCCGTCAGGTCGCCGTCGTCGGAGAAGTAGAAGATCTCGTCGCGGCCGCTGCCCTCGGACTCGCCGTAGAGGTGCTGCGAGATGTCGTAGCCGTCCAGGTGGACGCGGTAGCTGCGCTCGCCGAGCTGCGCGCCGTCGAGCAGTCGCTCCTTGACGTCCGCGTCCCCCGCGATGCTCGCGAAGGTCGGCAGCCAGTCCATGTGGTGCACGATCTCGTTGCTGATCGAGCCGGCTTCGATCTTGCCGGGGAAGCGCACCATCGCGGGCACGCGCCAGCCGCCTTCCCAGTTCGTGTTCTTCTCGCCGCGGAACGGCGTCATCGCCGCGTCCGGCCACGAGTTCATGTGCGGGCCGTTGTCCGTCGAGTAGAAGACGAGCGTGTTGTCGGCGATGCCGAGCTCGTCGAGCTTGTCCAGGAACAGGCCGATGTGCATGTCGTGCTCGACCATGCCGTCGCCGTACTCGTCCTGGCCCGAGATGCCGCGCAGCTCCGGCTTGACGTGCGTGCGGAAGTGCATGCGCGTGCCGTTCCACCAGCAGAAGAAGGGCTGGCCGGCGGCGTGTTGGCGCTCGATGAAGTCCAGGGCGGCGGCGGACGTCTCGTCGTCGACCGTCTCCATGCGCTTCTTCGTCAGCGGGCCCGTGTCCTCGATGCGACCGTCGGCGTAGGACTTGATCACGCCGCGCGGCCCGTACTTCTTGCGGAACTCGGGGTCCTGCGGGTAGTCCGGCAGCTCCGGCTCCTCCTCCGCGTTCAGGTGGTAGAGGTTGCCGAAGAACTCGTCGAAGCCGTGCGCGGTCGGCAGGTGCTCGTCGCGGTCGCCGAGGTGGTTCTTGCCGAACTGCCCCGTCGCGTAGCCCTGCGCCTTCAGGACCGTCGCGATCGTCGGGTCCTCGGCCTGCATGCCTTCCTTCGCGCCGGGCAGGCCGACCTTCGACAGGCCGGTGCGGAACACGCTCTGGCCCATGATGAACGACGAGCGTCCGGCGGTGCAGCTCTGCTCGCCGTAGTAGTCGGTGAACATCAGGCCCTCGCGAGCGATGCGGTCGATGTTCGGCGTGCGGTAGCCCATCACCCCGAAGGTGTAAGCGCTGATGTTCGACTGGCCGATGTCGTCGCCCCACAGGACGAGGATGTTCGGCTTCTGCGAGGACTCGGAAGAGCCGTCCTGCGCGAGGACGACGGGACAGGTGACGGCGAGCAACGCCAGGGCGGCGAGCCCGCTGCGAACGATGTTCTGGCTCATGGTGTGCGGTGTGGTCATCGGGAGTCGCCGGGTGCGGCCCCGGCGCGCGCAGCATAGCGGAACGGACCGTCCGGCCCGACGAGGACCGCGGGCAGGCCCGGGCGGGCGACGCGCCGGGACATCCGACGCGCCGCATGGCGTCGCGGCCTTCGCGCGAGGAGGGCGCGTGGATGCGCGAACGCGCTGCATACGAACCAGCGCGAGTTCGCCGGTCCGGAGGGTGCGGATCGCGACGCCGGAGGTGCGCGACGTCGGGCTATTGCCAGGCGACGATCACCGCCTGGGTGAAGTTCGACCCGGTCCCGCAGGACGACACCGACGGGTCGCGGTACCAGACCTGGTACCCGCGGAAGTCCGACGCGCCCACCGCGCCCTCCGCCGCGACGTCCGACGCCGACTGCGCGAACCCCGTCGCGTCGGTGAACAGCACCTCGATGCGCTCGGTCGGCGACCCCATGCACAGGATGCCGTCTCGGAACGGCAGGCTGATCGGGGTCGTCCCCTGCAACAGCATCGCCGGCTGGTTCGCACGCGCGTCGTGCAAACGGAAGGTCGTGTCACCCGCGGCGACGGACAAGCTGCCCTGGACCGTCACGAACGCGCCGCGCCCCTGGCTGTTCTCGCAGCCGCGCCGGTGCTCGACCGGCGATTCGTTCGAACACGGACACGCGGTCGTCGCGCCGAACAGGTCCTGCTGACCGTCGCCCGCGCAGAAGTCGTACGGCCGCAGGCCGCGGTCGACGAGGTACGCGCCGGCCGAGCCGCCCTGCAACTCCGCGACGAACGCGACGTACGTCCCGTCGTCGCTCATGCGGATCGCGGAGCCGTGCTGCGCGAAGCTCGAGACGACCGACCCCGCGACCGCCGTCACGTCGCGCTCCACGACCACCTGCGACTCGACGACGATGCCGGACCGGCCTCCGTTCACGGGCTCGAACCACGAGGCGTAGAAGCACAGCTCGCCCATGTCGTTCAGCGCGAGCGGTCGACCCTGCTCGCCGAACGGGCCGACCTCGAAGCCGAAGTGCTGCCACGTCGATCCGGCGGGTCGCCCCGGCACCGGACCGCCGACGCGGGCGAACTCGCGGCCGTCGAGGACGATCACGTCCCCCAGCGGGTCGGTGTACAGACGATGGGCGAGCTGACCGCGGTTGTTCAGGTCGACCGACGCGAGCAACGCGCTCTGCCACGTCTCGCCGGCCGCGAAGCCGGTCGCGGCGCCCTCCTCGGCGACGACGCCGTCCGGGCCGTAGAGCGCCGAGGTCGGAGGTCCGGACAACAGCACGGCGAACGCGTGGTCGTCGAAGCGGCTCAGGTCGTGCGACAACGGCCCGGTGCCGAGGAAGGTGACGCCCGATGACTGGCCCGGCAGGACCTCGTCCCGCAGGACGACGACCTCCTGCGCGTACGTCCCGGTCCCGCCGACGTCCGTGAAGGCGACGATCGCCCAGTACACGTCCGTGTCGGGGAAGGTGAGCAGGCAGCGGGCCAGGAAGCGCTCTCCGTCCCCGGCGCTCCACGCGTTCGAGGTCGAGTAGAACACGGTGCCGACGGGGACCTGCGGCGCCGTGCAAGGGTCGCCGCGCTTCACGACGACGACGCCGTCCGCGCAGAGCGCGTTCGAGAGGGACGGCGCGGGCGCGTTCAGCGTCAGGACCCAGCCGCCCGAGGTCCCGAAGTCCGGCGCGTCCAGGAACGGACCGACCGCCTCGCCCGGGAAGCCCGGCAGCGCGTCACCTTCGCGCACGACGGCGACGCCGTCCCGGAGCAGGACGTGCTGGGTCGCCGCGCCGGGGTCCCCGTCGACGACGGCGATCCACTCACCCAGGCGGTTCACGCCCACGCTCATCACGTCGTCGACGACGCCGCCGCCGGGGATCGCGTCGCCCACCTCGACGAGCGGCGTGATGGTCTGGGCGTGCGTCGTCGCGGAGAAGGTGGTCGCCGCGAGGAACGCGGCGGCCGAGGTGGCGAAGGAAGCGAACCGCGAAGCGTCGATCCGGCCGTGCATGCGAAGCTCCTGAACGGGTGCCCGCCGTCCGGCGCGCACGCAGAGCGCGGGACGCGTCCCCCGCCCGTACCCGCGGCGGCACGGACCCGGCGTCCCCCGCTCACACTACGCGAGGCGCCCGCGGAGCAGGGCCGCGATTCGCGCGGGGAATCGGCGTCCACCGCGCCCGTCGTCCGGTTCGGGGCTACAGCGTCGCGATCACCGGCGCGTGGTCCGACGGCTTCTCGCGGCCCCGCTCCTCGACGTCGATCTCGATCCCCGTGCAGGCGTCGTAGGCCGGCGGCGACATCAGGAAGTGGTCGATGCGCAGGCCGTTGCCGCGCGCGAAGCCCCGCGTGCGGAAGTCCCACCAGGTGTAGTGGCCGTCGCCCTCCTCGAACTTGCGGAAGGCGTCGCGCAGGCCGTGCGACATCACCTGGGCGAGGGCGTCGCGCTCGGGCTCGGAGCACAGGATCTTGCCGCGCCAGGCGTCCGGGTCGTAGACGTCGCGGTCGTCGAAGGTGATGTTGAAGTCACCGGTCAGCACGACCTTCTCGGACATGTCGTAGGTCTCGTCGACCATCTCCGACAGCTTGCGCAGCCACTCGAGCTTGTAGTCGTACTTGTCCGAGCCGACCTCCTTGCCGTTCACGACGTAGAGGTTCAGCAGCATGACGTCCTCGATCGTCGCGCCGATCACGCGCTTCTGGTCGTCGGGGCCGTCGTCCGGGAAGCCGCGGACGACGTTCTCCATCGGCCGCTTCGAGAGGATCGCGACGCCGTTGTAGGTCTTCTGGCCGAACAGCTCGACGTTGTAGCCGAGGTCCTCGATGGGCTCGCGCGGGAACTTGTCGTCCTCGCACTTGGTCTCCTGCAGGCAGACGACGTCCGGCGCCTGGTTCTCGAGCCAGTCGAGCACCCGCGGCAGGCGCGCGCGGACGCTGTTCACGTTCCAGGTGGCGATGCGCATGGCGGGGAGCATACGGGGCGGCGCCGGCCGGCTCGACCCCGGCGCGCGCGGAGCGGCGGGCGGTCCCGCCGGGGCCGCGGGGGCGCGGGCGGGCCCTCCGCGCCCCCGGGGCCGAAAAATCGGAGGCGGCGCCGCACTTCTCTCCCCCCCCGGCCCTCGGCCCGGGCGGCGCGCCGCTAGACTGTTCCGCCGAGAAACTCGATATGAACCGATCCAGACGCAAGAGCGCCCCCCGCCGCAACGGCGGAGGCGGGCGCTCCGGCTCCCGGCCGCCGCGCAAGGCGCAGCCCCCGGTCGAGCCCCTCCACCCCACATCCACGCCCCCCGACGTCGAGGCCTACGCCGACTGGGACCTGCCCGACGAGATCCAGGCCGCGATCGCCGAGATGGGCATCGTGACCCCGACGCCGATCCAGGCGCTCGCGATCCCCCACGGCCTGCAGCGCAAGGACATCATCGCGCAGGCCGAGACCGGCACCGGCAAGACGCTCGCGTTCGGCGTGCCGATGATGTCGCTGCTCGACGCGTCGCGCGTGTCCGTGCTCGGCCTCGTGCTGTGCCCGACGCGCGAGCTCGCGGAGCAGGTCGCCGATGTGCTGCAGAAGCTCGGCGAGCCGCGCGACCTGTCCGTCGCCTTGATCGTCGGCGGCGAGCCGCTCGGCCCGCAGGTCGACGCGCTGAAGAAGGGCTCGCAAGTCGTCGTCGGCACGCCCGGCCGCGTGCTCGACCTCTACGGCCAGGGCTTCCTGTCGTTCCCGTGGACCGAGTTCGTGGTCCTCGACGAAGCCGACGAGATGCTCGAGATCGGCTTCATCGACGACGTGAAGAAGATCCTGTCGTACACGCCGGACGAGCGCTCGACGCTGCTGTTCTCGGCGACCTTCCCGCCGGAGCTGCTGCGCCTCGCGCGCGAGTACACGACGAACCCCGCGGAGATCGCGACGGCCAGCGGCGTCGCCACGGTCGACAACATCACGCAGGAGTACATGAAGGTGGACGAGCGCGAGCGCCCGCTCGCGCTGATCCGCATGATCGAGCAGAGCAAGGACGACGACGTCTTCCTGGTGTTCTGCGAGCGCCGCACCGACGTCGAGCGCTTGATGCGTCGCCTCGAGCGCGAGCGCTTCTCCGTCAAGGCGCTGCACGGCGGCTACGACCAGGCGTCGCGCTTCCGCGTGATGTCCGCCTTCCGCACGGGCGAGGTGAAGTGCCTCGTCGCCACCGACGTCGCCGCGCGCGGCCTGGACGTGAAGCACGTGACGCACGTCGTGAACTACGGCCCGCCGCGCGGGATCACGCAGTACACGCACCGCATCGGCCGCACCGGTCGCGCGGGACGCGACGGCCACGCCGTGACGATCCTGGCGGGCGACGACATGCGCAAGTGGCGCTTCGTCGAGCGCGAGGCGACCTGGGAGATCCCCGAGGTCGACCCGCCCGGCCGCTACCCGCGCCGCCGGTCCGAGGGCGGACGCGGTGATGAGCGCCGCGACCGCGAGGACCGCCCGCGCCGCCGCCGCGAGGAAGGTCGCGACGACGACCGCGGCGAGCGCCGCCGCGAGCGCGGTGACCGCGAGGAGCGTCGCCCGCGCCGCGAGCGCGACGGCGAGCGTTCGCGCCGCCGCGACGAGTCCGACGAACGGCCGCGCCGCTCGCGCGAGGAGGGCGAGGAACGTCCCCGCCGCCGCCGCGAGGGGGCCGAGGAGCGCCCGCGCCGCGACCGCGAGGATCGCCGACCGCGCGGCGAGCGACGCGATCGCGACCAGGACCGCGGCGAGCGACGCGAAGGCCGCCGCGACCGCGACGACGCCCCCCGGCGATCGCGCGACCGCGAGGAGCCGCGCCGCGACCGCGAGGCCCCCGCGGCGACCGCCTCGCCGGCGAAGGACCACCTGACCGGCGACGCGCTCCCCTTCGGCGCCGCGGTGAACGAGCCCACGCCGAAGCCGAAGCCGAAGCGCGAGCGAAAGAAGCCCCGCCGCGACCCTTCCGAGGCGCGCGCGGATCGTCGAGAGGACGACGCACCGAAGCAGGACTCCGCGCCCCCCGCCTCCGACGGGTTCGGCGCCGGCATCTAGCACCCCGAGTCGACGCACGTCGGACACGACCGACACGAGAGCCATGGGCGGCCTGAACCCCTACATCGAAGCGACCGAGACGAAGCTCCCCGAGCGCAAGTACAAGATCACCTTCCTGCCGATGCAGGAGACGGTGGAGGTCGACCCCGAGCGGTTGCCGTACACGCGCGAGGGCCTGCCGGGCTCGATCCTGGAGATCGCGCAGGGTCACGACATCGACATCGACCACGCGTGCGGCGGCGTCGTCGCGTGCTCGACCTGCCACGTGATCGTGCGCGAGGGCGGCGACAGCTGCCAGGAAGCGACCGAGGCCGAGGAGGACATGCTCGACAACGCGCCGGGCGTGTGCCCGCAGTCGCGCCTGTCGTGCCAGGCGGTGCCGGACGGCTCGTGCGACGTCGTCGTCGAGATCCCCGACTGGAACCGCAACCTGGTCAAGGAATCGCACCACTAGGTCGCCCGCCGCGACGCGCCCGATGGAAGCCCGCCTCGCCAACCCCCGCGGTTTCTGCGCCGGCGTCGACCGCGCGATCGAGATCGTCGAGCGCGCGCTCGAGCTGTACGGCGCGCCGGTCTACGTCCTGCACGAGATCGTGCACAACCGCCACGTGCTCGAGGACCTGCGCTCGCGCGGCGTCGAGTTCGTGAAGGAGCTGGACGAGATCCCGTCGGGCGCCGTCACGATCTTCTCCGCGCACGGCGTGTCCGACGCGGTCGAGGCGGAGGGCGCGCGCCGCGGGCTCAAGGTGATCGACGCGGCCTGCCCGCTCGTCACCAAGGTCCACCAGCAGGCGCAGCGCTTCCACACCGCCGGATCCGAGCTGATCCTGATCGGCCACCCGGGCCACCCCGAGGTCGAGGGCACGCGCGGCCGCGTCGACGGCGAGGTGCACGTGCTGTCGACCGTCGAGGAGGTCGAGGCGCTCGAGGTGAAGGACCCCGACCGCCTCGCCTACGTCACGCAGACGACGCTGTCGATCGACGACACGCGCGAGGTGATCGACGCGCTCGAGAAGCGCTTCCCGCGCATCGTCGGGCCGAACCTCAAGGACATCTGCTACGCGACGCAGAACCGCCAGAACGCGGTGAAGCGCCTCGTCTCCGACGTCGACCTGCTGATCGTCGTCGGCTCTCAGAACAGCTCGAACTCCAACCGCCTGCGCGAGCTGGGCGAGCGCGCCGGCGTCGAGTCGCACCTCGTCGACGACCCCGCGCAGATCGAGGAGTCCTGGCTGACCGGCAAGACCGCCGTCGGCGTCACCGCCGGCGCCAGCGCCCCCGAGATCCTGGTCGAGCGCATCCTCGCGCGCCTCGCGGAGAGCGGCGTCGACGCCGTGCACGAGGTCGAGGGGGAACGCGAGACGATCACCTTCCGCATGCCCGACGAGCTGTTGGGCGACGCGCGCCGGGCGTAGCGTCCGCCCGGTACGGCGACCCTGTGAGTGCCGTGCCTGGCGCGACCTCCGCGGGTCCGCCGCACCATGAAGATCGAACGCCAAGTGTTCATTCTTCATGGTTCCCGGATCCCGAGGGCCTGAGACCCCCGCCCTCCGATCGGCGCGGGCCCCCGCATCGGGCAGAGGCGATCCTCGGCGCCCCGTCCCGGACTCCCCCCCCGAGGCTGCCCGGACGAGGCCATGCGAAGGAGCTTGCAATCTATCAATTTGATTGATATTGATAGATCACCGTGAAGGTCCCGCAGAGCCCGCCCGACTTCCGCAAGCTCCCCTCGCTGGCCAAGGAGTCCCTCGCGCGGATCTTCGCGCTGCAGCTGGAGTCCCCCCAGGACGGCACGCCCTACCTCCACTGGGACGAGTTGCGACACCGAGACCCGCCGGTGGGCTACAGCCACGAGGAGTGGTGGTACGCGCTCAAGCTGGCCAGGGCCATGAGCTATCGCGCCATGCCCATGCTCGACGTCTCCGGACAGCCGTTCGTCATCAGCACTCCCGACCGGCTGTTCGAACTCGCCTCGAGAGTCGACCGGGAAGCGAGTGGCGCGATCGAGCTCTCCGAAGACGTGCGCGACCCGGACCGACGCGATCGCTACGTGGCCGACTCGCTGTTCGAAGAAGCCATCACGTCCAGCCAGCTCGAAGGAGCCGCGACGACTCGTAAAGCAGCGAAGGAGATGCTCCGCGCCGGCCGCCGACCGACGACGCACGGCGAGCGGATGATCCTGGCCAACTATCGGGCGATGGAGAGGGTTCGCGAGCTCAAACACGAGTCGTTGAGTCCCGAGCTGGTCCTCGAGTTGCACAGCATCGTGACTGCGGAGACCCTGCCTCCCGGCGAGTCGGGCCGGCTCCGTCGATCGGACGAGGACATCCGCGTGACCTGGGGCGACCTGGTCCTCCACTCCCCGCCTCCAGCCGACGAGTTGCCCGAACGCCTCGAACGGCTCTGCCGCTTCGCGAACGGAGCGATCCCCGAGCGGTACGTCCACCCCGCGATCCGCGCCGCGGTCGTTCACTTCTGGCTCGCGTACGATCACCCGTTCACCGACGGCAACGGTCGTACTGCCCGCGGGCTGTTCTACTGGTCGCTCTTGCACGAGGGCTACTGGCTCGCGGAGTACCTCTCTGTCTCACGCCTGCTGCGCAGAGCCCCTGCACGCTATGCGCGCGCCTTCCTCTACACCGAGACCGACGGCAACGACCTCACGTACTTCGTCGACTACCAGCTCGAAGTCGTCCTCCGCTCGATCGCGCAGCTGCGTCAGTACTTGGAACGCGAGATGCGCAAGACGCGCGAGACCGAGAAGCAGTTGAAACCCGGTCAGGGCTTCAACCACCGCCAGATCGCCATCCTGAGTCGGGCGCTGCGCAAGCCCGGGGCTCGCTTCACGATCGCTTCGCACCAGAACAGTCACGGCATCGCTTACGCCACATCGCGTGCGGACCTTCAGGACCTCGCCGAGCGCGGCTTGCTCGAAATGCAGCGCGAGGGCCGCCGACAAGTGTTCCGAGCCCCGAACGACCTACAACTCAGGATCGCCGACTCCGGCGACTCGAGCTGAGTTTCCTAACCTCCGAAGTCGAGGTGCCGCCCGGGAGATCACCGGCTCTCTTCGGCGCCCCGTCCCGGACTCCCACCCCCGCTCGCCATGGATCGAACCGCCCTCTTCCCCGCCGTCCTGGCCCTGGTCGGCACGCTCGTCGGCTACGGCATCGCCGAAGCCTCGCGCGCCCCCGGCGTCTCCCCCGCCTCACCGCCCGCTCTGACGAAGCCCGTCGCGCCCGGCTCCGCGGCGCGGTCCGACGACAGCGCCCTGGTCCTCGAGCTGCGCGCGCTCGGCGACCGCATCGAGGCCGCCCTGGCGCGCGGCGGCGACGCGCGCGCGCCCGTCGTCGGCGCGACGGAGGCGGACACGGACCGCGTCGTCGCGCTGCTCGAACGCTGCACGACGCTGATCGAGCGGCTGGAGCGGGCGGAGAGCTCCGCGTTGCCCCGCGCGCTCGTCGCGCCGAAAGCGGCGGACCGCTCCGCGCTGTCGCGGCCGCCCGCCGACGGGGACTCCGAGAGAGCGCAGTGGCTGCGGGAGCTCAAGGCGCGCCACCTCTTCTGGTCCTACCAGGACGTGCTGGACGCCTACGGCCCGCCGGACTCCATCAACGGCGACGAGGACGGCTACGTCCAGTGGAGGTACCTGTTCGAGGAACCCGGCGCGGAGCAGCAGAGCGTCCACTTCTACTTCTACGACGGCCTGGTCGGCAGGACCGGCGGCTACTGACCGACGCCCCGCGAACCACTCGCGCGAGGCGCGACGCCCGCTCGTCGACTCAGGCGCCCGGGCGCGCGACCGCGCCGCGGAGCTTCTTCTCGCGCGGCCGCGCGCGGCGTGCCGGTTCGGGCGCCCAGTGCTCGACGTGCGCGACGGCTTCGTCCAGCGAGTCGGTGACGATCACGAAGTCCGTGTCGTGCTCGCTGATCGTGCCCTCCTCGCGCATGCGGCGGATCATCACGACGAGCGGTTCCCAGTAGTCGGTGCCGACCAGCGCGCACGGGAAGCGCTGCACCTTGCCGGTCTGGATCAGCGTCGCGACCTCGAAGATCTCGTCCATCGTGCCGAAGCCCCCGGGGAAGGCCACGAAGCCGACCGAGTACTTCACGAGGATCACCTTGCGCACGAAGAAGTGGCGGAACTCCAGCCACAGGTGCAGGTACGGGTTCGGCTCCTGCTCCTTGGGCAGCTCGATGTTGCAGCCGACCGAGAAGCCCCCCGCCTCGACGGCGCCGCGGTTCGCCGCCTCCATGATCCCGGGGCCGCCGCCGGTCATCACCGTGAAGCCCGCCTGCGCGAGCCGCGCGCCCATCTCGCGCGCGGAGCGGTAGTGCGGATGCGCCTCGTCGAAGCGCGCCGATCCGAAGACCGTCACGCAGGTGCCGACGAAGTGCATGCGCCGGAACGCGCGGATGAACTCCAGGAAGATGCCGAACGCGCGACGCAGTTCCCGCAGGCGCGAGAGCGGGCCCTCGAGGAAGTCGCGCTCGATCGTCGACGCGGGGCGCGGCACGTCCGTACGAGGGTCGTCGTCGCTCCTCATCGCGTGCGTCGCGCCCCCCCTCGAATCGCGAGCGTCGCTCACGGCGTGAACCACACCTCTCTCGCCGGCACCGCGACCAGCTCGCGCTCCGGCCAGCGGTACGCCGTCAGCGTTCCGCCGAACACGCAAGCCGTGTCGATGCAGATCGCGTTCGGCGCGTGCTTCGGTTCGTCGACGGGCGTGTGGCCGTAGACGACGAAGGCGCCGCCCGTCTCCTTCGCGGCCCAGTCGACGCGGATCGGGTAGCCGCGCTCGTCGACCTCGCCGGTCGTCTCGCCGTACAGGCAGTGCGAGCGCACGCGGCGCGAGGCGCGGCCCTGCAGGCGCGCGGGCAGCCCGGCGTGCGAGATGCACAGCGCGCCGCCGTCGAGCATCAGGTGGCTCGGCAGGTCGTCGATGAAGTCGGCAACGTCGTCCAGGAAGGACCGCGGCGCGCCCTCGAGCTGCTCGAGCGTCTCGAGGAAACCGTGCGAGCGCTTCACCTCGCTGCCCTTCAACCAGCGGCGCAGCTTCGCCTCGTGGTTGCCCGGGACGCACAGCGCGTCGCCCTCGCGCACGCTCGCCATCGCGAGGCGCAGGCAGCCGGGCGAGTCGGGCCCGCGGTCGACGAGGTCGCCGACGAACACCAGCGTACGACCGTCGGGGTGGACGGCGACGGGGCCGACCGTGCCGGGCTCCAGGCGGTAGCCGAGCGCGGCGAGCAGGTCCTCGAGTTCCCCGCGACAGCCGTGCACGTCGCCGACGATGTCGAACGGCCCCGTCAGCTCGGTGCGGTCGCTGCGCAGCTTCGTGGTCGCGAGCTCGAGCGGCTCGTCGGGGCGCGCGGCCCAGTAGCGGCGGAAGCCGTCGGCGCGCCAGCGCGACTCGCGCGCGGGGTCGGCCTCGTCCAGCGCGAGCGCGACCGCGTAGTGGTTCTGGACCTTCGCCAGGCGCACCAGGTCCTGGCGCAGCCCCTGCGGCTCGAGCCGACCGGCGACGACGACGAGCTGCCGGTCCTTCAGGCGGGCGCTCACCGCCCGCCGGACGACCGACGGCGCCTCCACCCCGCCGTCCGCGGACAGCGCGACGACCTCGTCCGGCGCGAACCAGCGCCCGGCGCAGCGCGCGGCCTCGGCCGGATCCTCCGCGTGGACGGCGAGGAGGCTGGGCGTGGGGATCTCGAGGCGGCGCATGGGCATGGGACGGGGGGGGGCGGGGGCGAGGATAGCGCGCCGTGGGAGTACCGTGCCGCAACGGATTGTCCCGCAGCGGGACAATCCGTTGCGGCACGGTACTCCCACGGCGCGCTATCCTCGCCCGCGGCCGGATCCGTTGCGACGCCGGATTCGCCGGATACTGGTGAACAGCCGCCTCGGCCCGACGTCGAGGGGCGCGATGTGGGACCCGACCCGGACGACGAGATGGACGCGCGCCTAGGCCGACGGCCGGTGCGGACGCGGATGACGGCTCCGGTCGGCGACGACGAGTTGGTCGCGGCGGCCCGGGCCGGCAGGACGGCGGCGTTCGACCAGCTCGCGCGGCGCCACTTCGCCCGCGTCCACGCGCTGCTGTTCCGCCTGGTCGGCAACCACGAGGACGCCGAGGACCTCGCGCAGGAGTGCTTCGTCAAGGCGCACCGCTCGCTCGGCTGGTACCGGTCCGACTGCAGCTTCGCGACGTGGCTGTACCGCATCGCGGTGCACCTGTCGCGCGACCACTATCGCAAGCGCTCACGCCGCGGTCCGATCGCGTCGATCGAGGACGCGCAACTCGCGCCGCCCGCGCGCGGCGGCGGTCCCCGGCAGCGCGCGCAGGAGCTGGAGTTCCAGGGCGTGCTGCGCGACGCGCTCGACGCGCTGCCCCATCGGTTGCGCACGGCGCTGGTGCTGCGCACGCTCGAGGGCCTCGAGTACGACGCGATCGCCGAGGTGCTCGACATCCGGCCCGGCACGGCGCGCGTCCACGTGATGAAGGCGCGGCGACACCTCGCGCGCCTGTTGCGCGGCTGGACCGAGGAGGACGCGCGGTGACGGCGATCACGAGTTGCCGCCGCGCGCGCCGCGCCGCGTTGCTGCGCGCGGACGACCGCCTGCCGTTCGAGGGCGGCCTGGCGCTGGACGAACACCTCGCGGGTTGCGACGCGTGCCGCGCGTACGCGGAGCTCGTCGAGGACGTGGAAGAGACGCTCGCGCGCTGGCCGGAGCCGCCGGCGGAGCGCCTGGACGTCGACGCGGCGGTGAGCGCGGTGCGCCGGCGCATCGGCGCGGAGTCGCGGAACGCCGACGGCGTCGACCCGAGCGCCGCACCGCGCCGGTCCTTCGCGTTCCTGGTGTTCGCGAAGCCCGCGCGGGTCGCAGCGGTCGCCGCGGTGACGATCGTCGTCGCTGCCGCCGCGTGGTTCGCGTGGTCGTCGCGCACGGCATCCACCGATCCCGTGGAGCCGCGCGTCGCGTCGAAGGACCGCGACGCCTTCGACGGATCGGCGGACGCCGTCGCGAGCGGGATCACGAACGACGGCGCGAGCGAACCGGGCGACGACGTCGCCGCGCGAACGGAACGCGTCGCGCCCGCCGACGCGGATACCGCTGCCGGCGCGAGCCTGCCCGAGCCCGAGCCGATCGACCGCGACCGCCTCGCCGCCGCCCGCGCGCGCCTCGCCGCGGTGCTGGCCGCGAACGCGGACGCGTTGCCCGTCGGCGCGACGCGCGACGAGGCGCGGGACTTCGCGAGCGCCGTCGACGACGCGCTCGCCGCCGACGGCGACTGGCCGTGGCGCCGTTTCGCCGAGCGCGAGCTCGCCGCGCCGGACACGGGCCTCGCGCGCGCCGCGGCCCGGTACCTGGGCGCGACCGGCGACGGCCTGTCCGCGGCGGCGCTGGCGCAGGCGTCGAAGGCACACGACACCGCGCCCGCCGTGATGCTGGCGCTGCGCGACCTCGAGCGGCTCGACGCGCCCGAGTGCGCCGCCGCCCTGGCCGACCCGGCGCGCGCGGACGCCGTGCTCGCCGCGCTCGCGGGCGCGGACGACGCAACCGCGGTGCGCGTGATCGCGCGCGCCGTCGACCGCGCGTTCGATGCACGCGTGATCGCGGATCGCTCGTCGCGCGCGAAAGACGCAAACGCGTCGCCCGCCGAGATCCCGTCGCACACGGACCTCGCGGCCCACGCGGACCGCCTGATCGACGCGTTGCTCGACCGCGGACCCGCGTCGCTCGACGCGGCGATCGCGGCCTGCGCGCGCGGCGTGCTGTCGCGCGAAGCGCTGCACGATCGCGCCGGCGACCGCGCGTGGTTCGCCGCGTCGATCGCGAGCGCCGCGGCGAGCGCGAGCGCGGACGAGCGCGGCGCGCTCGCGTGGTGGCTGGACGCGCGCACGAACGGCGCGTCGGCGGTGCCCGCGCTGGTCGCGCGCGCCGAGCGCGGCACGGCCCGCGGCGCGGCGCTCGAGGCGCTGGTCGCCACGCGGTCCGCCGACGCCTTCGCCGCGATCGTCGCGCTGCACGACGCGGGCCTCGTCGACTTCGACGCCGCCGACCGCGCGTTGCACGCGATCGCCGAAGCGCGCCCCGACGCCGTCGCGACGATCGCGCCGCTGGCGACGACCGACCGCGCGACCGCGGCGTGGATCCTCGCGCTCGACACCTCGGCCGCCGTGCCGGCCCTGCGCGCGCTCGTCGCCGACGAAGGCGCCGCGCCCGACGTGCGCCGCGACGCGATCCTCGCGCTCGGTCGCCTGGGCGGCGCGGACGAGGCCGAGTGGCTCGCACCGCGCGTGCGCGCCTTCTCGCCGCGCGACCGTCAACTCGCCGCGGCCGCGCTGATCGCCGTGCACCGGCTGGACGGCGACGCCGCCGCCGAACGCGCGCTGGAAGGCGCGCCCGACCGCCTCCGGAACACCTCGCTGCAGATCCTGCGGCGCGCGGACCGCCTGGACCGCGAGCCGCCCGTCCACCGCCTCTCCCGCGCGCTCGCGCCGTGGCTCGAGGCGACCGATTCGACGAACGGAAAGGCCTCGTCATGACGCTCTCCCTGATCGCGCCCGCCCTCCTCGCCCTCTGCGCCCAGGACGCGCGGCCCGCGTCCGCGACGACGGAAGCGGAGGCGCCGTCGGTGACGCGGGTGTACGACTTCTCCGCGTTCGGCGGGCGGCGGGCGATGTGGACCGGCACCGGCTTGATGGTGCCCGCGTTGCACGCCGTGGAGATCGGGTTCGACTTCCCTGCCCGCGGGAACGAGTACGAGACCAGCGACCCGCAGGACGTGATGCACCTCGTGTACGAGCACCTGCACGAGGAGCTCGAGTACGAAGGGCGCGGGACGTGGATGCTGCCCGACGGTCGCAAGTACGCCGTCCGCGCGCCCGAGGACGTGCACGCGCGCTTCCTGGCGACGATGGACTTCCTGACCGAACTCGAGGCCGCCGGCGCCGCGTTGAGCGTCGACGTCGTGCACACGCGGGACGCTTCGGGCCCGGTCGGCCTGGTGTCCCGCGCGGAGGCGGACCGCTGGTTGGCGGGCCGCGCGAGCGATGAGATCCGCGGTCACTACCGGCTGGAGGTCGGAGGCGCGGACGTCGCCGGCTTCGAGGACACCAGCATCGTGCACTCCGTCGTGGACTGGGACGCGGAGATCGCGCAGGGCGCGGTGATCCACGACCCGATCACGGCGGGCTACGAGATCGGGCGACGCCTGTCGGTCGCGGGCGCGCCCACTTCGGGCGGGTTGTTGCTGGCGCTGACGCTGCACCAGACCGACGTGCCCGGCCCGCCCGTCGCGCGGACGAACCGCTACCGCATGTTGCTCGGGTCCGAGGGCGGCGGGTACGAGCTGATCGACGGCCCCGAGGAGACCGAGTACTCCACCGCGTGGAATCGCGCGCTGTCCTTGAACACGGCGATCGGCGACGACCAGGCGCTGGTGCTGCGCTTCGACCTGGCGGCCGGCCACGAGCTCGAGGCTTTCCACGAGGCGATCGTCATCCGTCGTGAAGGCGCGTCGATTCCGTTGATGCGCGAGCTGACCGGCGTCGGCGCCGACTGGGTCGCGGTGAACGCGGGGGCGTTGATGCCGCCGGTCGCGAGCGCCGCGCACGAGGACCGCATGAAGCACAACGAGCGCTTCCTCTCCGTGTGGGCGGACCTGCGGGCGCTCGGCGTTCGCGGTCAGGAAGGCGTTCCCGGCACGCTCATCCGCCTCGGGAACCCCGAGGAGGCGCTCTTCGCGATCGAGTCCGCCCGCTACATGGACGAGTACGCGACCTTCGGCGGCTGGACGATGATCCGCCCGCGGCCCGAGGACGCGGACGAGCCGGTGCCGTCCATCGGCGAGGTCGTGCGCGCCGCGATGCCGCGCGTCGAGACCGCGAACGTGACGCTCGAGCTCCGTCGCGGGGGCGCGGACGGCGCGCTGTTGCGCCGCGTCGGGGTCGCGCTGCGCGCCGGCGAGGAGAGCGCCGTCGCGGTCGGCGTCGAGCGCAGCTACCTGCGGGACTACGACGTCGAGGTCGCGCAGTACGCGGCCATCGCCGACCA
>JAUHYB010000299.1 GCA_030426745.1 bacterium | reverse complement strand
TCCTGGGTCAGCTCGCCGGCGTCCACCGCCTCGCGGTACTCGGCGTACTCGAAGACCGCCTCCTCGCTCGCGTCGTCGCCCAGCTCGTACTGCGCGACGAAGCGCGCCGAGAGCGTGGCCCCGTCCGCCTCCGGCAAGGCGTCGCGGACCGCGCGCCACAGCTGGTAGTCGGTGGTCGAGAAGAACGCGCCGCTCATGAAGCGGAAGGTGCGCGTCGGGTTCCCGACGAGGTGCGGCACGACCTGCGCGGCGGCGAGGCGCGCGCGCTCGCGCGGGTCGGGTTCGGTGTAGCCGAGCGCGCGCTGGTGCGTGACCAGGTAGCGGATCCACGCGCGGCACCACGCGTCGTCCTCGGCATCGAACGGCAGGGCGCCCAGGTGTCGCGCGCGGGCGTCCGCGATGAGCTTCGCCTGGATCGCGGCGGGGTCTCCGCCGTCGTGCGCGCGCCGCAGCCGGCTGCGCGGGTCGGTCGCGCCGCCGCGGAAGGCGACGAGGTCGACGCGCCCCGGCCGCAGGTCCGCGAGCTCGACACGCGCGCCCGCGCCGTCGACCTGCAGGCTGCGCAGCGCCCCGCGGCCGGCCAGCCGCACGTCCGCGTCGCCCGTGACGACCAGCGAGTCGACCCCGCCGTCGCAGATCCACGCGCGCGCGTCGCCCTCGGCGCGCACGCCGCGTCCGTCCTTCAGGCCGAGCGTCGCGAAGTCGCCGCGCTCGACGCGGGCGAGGTACACGCCCTCCGCCGCGGTGTACCGCGTCGACGCCAGTTGCGTGCAGTCGCGCAACACCACCGAACCCGTCGAGCGGATCAGCTGGTACTCCGCGAAGAGCTTGTCGAGCAGGATCGCGCCGCCGGCCTTCGCGACGGCGCTGTCCGCGGGCGCGGGCCGCCACGTGCGCAGGCCGAGCCGCACGCCCTCGAGCTCCAGCACGCCCTCCGGCGCGACCTCGAAGACGTGCTGTCCGCGGTCGGACCGGACCTCGATGTCGACCGCGTCGCCGGCGGCGACCAGCAACAACTCGTCGCCGACGGCGTGGCGCGCCAGCTGGTAGGCGCCGTCCGCCAGCACGATGTAGCGCTTGCCGGCGCGCAGGGCCTCGTCGAGCGTCGCCTGGTCGTGGACGCGGGTCTGTTCCTCCGCGCGCGCGGCGTCGGCGGCGCGCACGCCGCGCGTCCCGGCGACGGTGACGCCCGCTTCCGCTTGCGGCGCGGGGCCGACGTGGACGAGCGCGGCGATGTCGACGGAGCCGCCCTCCGCCGCGGACGCCGCGGTCCGCGCGCGCGAGACGCCGTCCCAGTGCACCACGTCCGCGGTCACGCGCGCGCCGTCTCGCGCGACGATCGCCGCGCCGCTCGGATGACCGACGTCGACGCCGACCAGCTCGCACGTCGTGGCGTCGCCCGCGGCGGACAGCGCGCCGTGGCCGGTGAGGTAGACGCGGTCCCCGGTGAGGCGCGCGCCGCCCGCGACGACGAGCGGTCCGCTCGCCGCGACGCCGTCCAGCACGACAGCCCCGCCGTCCGCGTGCAGCGGGTCGATCGCGGTGCCCGTCAGGTCGGAGTCGAACAGCGCGACCGTCGCGCCGTCGCGCGCCGCGATGGACGCGCGGCCGGTCAACGCGCAGTCGACCATCGTCAAGCCGCCGCCCGCGACCGTCCAGCGACGCTCGTCCGACACCGGCTCGGCGACGCCGTCGGACGGAAGGGGCGCGTGGACGGCGAGCCGCTCCAGCTCGAAGCGCCCGGGACCGCGCAGGCCGCGTCCGTCGCCGACGATCAACTCGCTGTGCGCGGCACCGGCGCCCACGAGGTGCACGGACTGCGTCAGGTCGCGGCGCAACCAGGTGACGCCGCGGTCCAGCACGATCGTCTGGCCGGGCTTCGCGCGCTCGAGCGCGTCGTCGACGCTCGGCACGTCGAGCTCGACGTACAGCGGGTAGGGCGAGTTCGCCCACGCCTTGCGCAGCGGTTCGCCCAGGCGGCGCGCGGCGAGGAACGCGATCTCGCACGGCGTGTCGTGTTGGGTCAGCGCCTGGCGGTACGCCGCGTCGCGCTCGTCCCGGCGCTCGGGGTCGCGCGCGCCGAGGACCTCGCCGACGAAGAACCACGCGACGCCGCGCCACGCCTGCGCTTCGGACGCGGTCGAGCCCGGCAGCGGCTCTCGCAACGACTCCGGATCCGCCTCTCCGCGCAGCGCGGCGTGCAGGCGTTCGCCCAGCGCTCGCGACGCCGGCGCGCGCTGATCGCCGCCCGGCAACCACACCAGCGCGCGCGTCACCCACGACACGTCGTCGATCTCGGCCCACGTCTTGCCGCGGTGGTAGGAGGGGACCGCGAGCGACGACCTGCGGCCGCCGGCCTGCTCCCACGGCGCGGGGCTCAGCCAACGCGACTCGCGCGTCAGCTGGTAGGCGAAGTCGCGGTCCTGCTTCGCGCGCTCTTCCTCGCCGCACATGACCAGGATCGGCGCGCGGAAGGCGAGCGCGGCCGGGTCGCGCGGGTCGAGGTCGACCAGGCGGTCGGCGACCTCGCGCGCCTCGCCGACGGCGCGGTTCCACAGCGCGGCCTCGGCGTGCAGGCGCAGCACGTCCGGGTCGTCGGGCGCCATGCCGGACGCGACGCGCGCGGCCTCCAGCGCGGCGCGGCGTTCGCCGATCGCCAGGAAGCACCGCGCTTCCACCGCGTGGTTCGCGCCGCCGGAGTAGTCGAGGTCCGTCGCGCGTTGCGCCAGCGCGAGCGCGCGCGCCGGCGCGCCGGCCACGAGCTCGCGCTCGGCGGACTCGCGCAGGAGGCGTGCGTCGTCGACCAGGCTCGCCAGCGCCGCGCGCGCGTCGTCGACGAACGCGTGGTCCTCGTCGACGGCCAGCGCGAGGTGCAGCGGGACGATCGCGGCGTCCGTGTCGCCGAGCTCGATCGACGCGACGCCGAAGATCGCCAGCGTCGCCGCGTCGGGGTCGCCGGACGCCAGCAGGGCGCCGGCGCGCGCGGCGCGTTCCTCGGCCGACAGCGCGGCGAGGTCCGCCATCAACGCCGCGGCCGCGGCGTCGCGCGCGAGGCGCGCCTCGAGGTCCGCGCGCCGCGTCGCGACCCAGTCCTCGATCCCCGCGCCGAAGTCGTCGTGCCCCGGTCGCGGCCGACCGTTGAAGTCGCCCAGCACCTCGTACCAGGCGGCGCAGACCGCCGCGTCGGCGTCCCCGTCCTCGTAGCCGAAGCACGCGTCGGTGTGCGCGTCGATGACGGCCTCGAGCGCCGCGTAGTCGGCGGCGAGCGCGTCGTTGTCCGCGATCCACGCGGCGTAGTCGGCGGCGAGGGCGGTGACCTGCGGCGCGAGGGCGTCGACCTCCGCGAGCGTGCTCGCGCTCGCGAGCGCCTCGCCCGCCGCCGCGACGCGCGCGCGCAAGGGCGTCGACGCGTCGGCCAGCGCGAAGACGCGCGCGCCGAGCTCGGCGGGCAACGCGCGCACGCGCTCGAGTTCGCGCTGGAAGGCCGCGACGTCGTTCACCGCGCGCTCGACGTCCTCGCTCGGCTCGTCGTGGCCGGAACCGTAACCGCCGTAGCCGCCATAGCCACCGTACCCGCCATACCCGCCCTGGCCCGCGTCGGCGGCCTGCCGTTGCAGCGCGGCGTCGAGCCGCGCGCCGTACGCGCCGAGCTCCTCGTCGGGGTCGAGGTCCCGCGCGCGCTGGTAGGCGGTGAAGGCGGCGTCGGCGGAACCCTGCGCCAGCTCCAGGTCGCCGACGAACGCCCAGCGCGGCGCGTCCAGGTCGTCCTCGTGCGCCGCGACGACCTCGCGCGCCAGCTCGAGCGCGTGGAACGCCGATCCTTGCCGCGCCAGCTCGTGCACCTGGGCGAAGGCGATGTCGGTGTCGTCGGGGAAGCGCTCGCGCTTCGCCGCGAGCTCGGTGATCGCGCGTCGATCGCGCCGCGCGATCAGGCGCTCGGCCGCCGCCTGGTGGAACCGCGCGCGCGCCGTCGCGTCCGCCGGCGCGTAGCGCGTCGCCATGGCGAGGTCGCCCAGCGCCAGGTCGTCGTTGTGGATGCGCGCGTACGCCTCGGCGCGCAGCGCGTGCAGCACCGCGCGGTCCGCGTCGACCAGCGGGTGGCGCAGCGCCTCGGTGCACACGCGCGCCGCGCCGCAGGCTTCGCCGACTTCGAGCCGGTCGCGCGCGTCGCGCTCGAACCACCACAGGCTGCCGCCGCGGTCGCGACGCCGGCCGTAGTGCGCCAGCGCGGCGCGCTCGTGCACGTCCGTCGCGGCCTCGACCCGCGCGGCGATCGCGGCGAGGCGCTCGGCGTCGCTCGGTCCCGCGGTCCGCGCCGGGCCGGGGG
>JAUHYB010000298.1 GCA_030426745.1 bacterium | reverse complement strand
AGCGCTCTTGCTCGTCGACGTCCATGCGGTCGAGCGCGTCCTCGAGGAAGCGCCGGGCGTTCTCCTGCAAGCAGTCCTTGGTCATGCGCGTTCAACCGATCGTGTTCTTGACGACGGACAGGCCGCCTGACTTGTCGCCCAGGCCCAGGAACTCCTTCGCCTTCGCCCGCAAGAAGCCCAGCGCGTGCTGCAGCTCGACGCGCGGCGGCAGCGTCAGCTCCTCGGGGTTGACGACGACGTCGACGACGCACGGCTTGTTCGACTCGAACGCGCGACGCAGCGCGGGGTCCAGCTCGGCGACGTGCTCGACGCGGATGCCGGCGCCGCCGGCGAGCTCGGCGAAGGCCGCGTAGTCGAAGTCCGGCAGGCCCGTCTCCGACTCGGGGAAGCCGGACGACTCCTGCTCCATCTGGATCAGGCCCAGCTTGCGGTTGTCGAAGACGACGACCGTGATCGGCAGGTCCTTCGCGACGGCGGTCAGGAACTCGCCCAGCAACATCTGCATGCTGCCGTCGCCGACGAGCGCGACGACGCGGCGGTTCGGATACGCCAGCTGCGCGCCGATCGCAGCGGGCAACGCGTAGCCCATCGTGCCGAGGCCCGACGACAGCGTGAAGCGCGCGTCGCCGCGCAGCGCCAGGTGGCGCGCGCCCCACACGGTCACCGCGCCGGTGTCGCAGGTGAACACGGTGTCCGCGCCGGCGAGTTCGCCGACGGCGCGCGCGACGCGCTGCGGGCGGATGGGCTCGTGGTCGTCGGTCTCGCGCTCGGACTGGCGCGCCAGCCAGCGCTCCATCGACTCCTGGTGCAGCTTCAGGAAGTCCTCGTCGCGGCCCGGGTCGACGCGCTCCAGCAAGCCGCGCAGCGTGGCGCGCGCGTCCGCGGCGATACCGACGGACACGGGGTGGCGCCCGCCGATGCGCTCGGGCACGAGGTCGACCTGGATGACCTCCGCCTGCTCGGGGTAGAAGTCGGAGTAGGGGAAGTCGGAGCCGACGACGAGCAGCACCTCGCACTCCTCGATCGCCTCCGCGGCGGGGCGCGTACCGAGCAGGCCGTGGCCGCCCAGCGACAGCGGGTGGTCGTCCGGGATCAGCTCCTTCGCGCGCAGCGAACGCACGATCGGCGCCTTCAGCTTGCGCGCGAGGCCGACGAGCTCCGCCGTCGCGCCGCGACAGCCGACGCCGGCCAGGATCGTGACGCGTTGCGACGAGTCGATCAGCTTCGCGGCGCGATCCAGCTCGGCGGGGTCCGGCGCGGACACGGCGCGCGGCGCGGCGATCTGGCCGCGACGGCGCGGCGTGGGCACCGACTCCGACATCAGGTCGGACGGCACGCTGATGTGCGCGACGCCGCGCTGCGCCAGCGCCGCGCGACACGCGCGCACGACGAGCGCCGGCAGCTGGTCCGCGCTCGACAGCGTCGCGTTGAAGACGGACACGTCCTCGAACAGGGCCTCGAGGTCGACCTCCTGGTGGTAGTCGCTGTGCATGAATCGCCGCTCGACCTGACCGGTGATCGCGATCACCGGCGCGCCGTCGTGCTTCGCGTCGTACAGCCCGTTCAGCAGGTGGATCGCGCCCGGCCCCGACGTGCCGACGCAGGCCGCGAGGCCGCCGGTCAACTTGCCCTGCGCGCTGGCGGCGAGGGCGCCGGCTTCCTCGTGCGCGACGTGGACGAACTCGATGTCGTCCTGGCGGCGGACGGCGTCGACCAGGTCGTTGATCGCGTCTCCGGGGATGCCGAACAGCTGACGCACGCCGGCTTCGGCGAGCACGTCGAGGAGGACTTCGGCGACGTTCATGGGTCGGGCCTTTCGATCGAGGGCGGTGGGGCGGGTTCGGGGCGGCGTCGCGCGCTAGTCGCGCACGGAGCCCACGACGTCCTTCGCGGTGCGCTGGAACTCGTCCCACGCCTGCTCCAGCTCGCTCGACGTGCGCTCCCAGCCGTCGCTCGCCGCGGACTTCGCGTCGGCGAGCCGCGACTTCAGCTCCGCGCGCCGCGCGTCCAGCTCGGCGCGCTTCAGCCGCAGCTTCGCGCGCGCCTCTTCCTGCTTCAGCTCCGACTTGCTCTCCAGCGAGTCGAGCTTCTCGTTCCACTCGGTCAGCTTGCGGTTCAGGTCGTCGATCCACTCCTGGCGTCGTTCGTGCTTCTGCATGTCGTCTCCTCGGTTCAGGGTTCGCGGTGGAGCGGCGCGCGGATGCGACGCCGCCGTTCGGTGTGGGGCAGTGCGAGCGCCGTGCCGCGCCGGCGCGTCGCGCGCCGTCTGCCTCTAAGCGCGGCGCGCGCCGCGAGTTGCGTACCCGCGCGGGCGCGGTCGCCGCCGCGCGGGTCGATCGGCGCGGGCCGCCTCGGATCCCGCCGCCCGATCGCTTCGGAGTCCCCGCTCCGACCACCCGCCCGGCGCGCGCGACGGTTTCTCGCGGTTCGCGCGCGACGCGAGGGCGCGCGGGGCGGTCCCCCGAGGCGGGCGGGGGCTTGGGATGGGCGGGGCGTCAGGCCCGCGTCCCCGACCCGCCCTCGCCGGGCCGCGGCGGGGCGTCGGGTTGCGGCGCGGTCGGCGCGCCCGGCGGCGGGGCCTGGGGTTCGCCGGGGGGCTCGATCGACGGGGACTTCGGCGGGCCGACCTCCTCGCCGGGCGATCCCGGGCCGACCTCGGGCGGTCGGTCGCCGGGGCCCACTTCGGGTCGTTCGTCGCCGGATCGGACAGGGTGTTGTTCGTCTCGCATGGCGGCCTCCTCCGGCTCAGGACGCGGGCAGCTCGAGGGTGCGCGCGCCGCCCTGTCGCAGGGTGCGCTCGATCGTGTCGGCGTCGGGTCCGGCGCCGTCGTCGGCGGGTTCGACGGCGACGAGCACCTCGCCGGACGCGAGCGCCTGGTCGTAGAGGTCGGCCACGTCGGGGCGGACGCCGCGGCGCGTCATCGCGCCGAGGAAGCCGCCGGCCACGCCGCCGCCGGCCGCGCCCGCGAGGAGCGGGCCGACGAATAGCAGGCCGGCGCCGCCGGTCGCCGCGACGCCGGCAGCGGCGGTCAGGCCGCCGAGGACGGATCCGACCGCGCCGCCGGCGACGACGGCGGGCATCACGCGGGCGGGGTCGTGGGGGATCTCCTCGACGTCCTCGGTGGGCGTCGGGGCGTCGGCGGCGGCGACCAGGCTGATGCGGTCCTCGGCCACGCCGAGGTCGATCAGTCGGCGGACAGCGCCGTCCGCGCGGTCGAAGCGCTGGAAGATGCCGAGGTGCAGGTCGGTGCGGGTGCGGGTCATCGTGGTCCTTTCGTCCGGGGTTCGAGCTCCCGGGCGCAAGGGCCGTGCCTCGCGGCGCGCGAGGCGCTGCAAGTCCCGTTCATGGAGTGACTTGCGGCGAATGAACCTGCCGCTGCGCGGCGCTCCCGCGGCCGCGGTCGGCATCGCGCCCCCGACGCGACCGGAGCCGCGCACCCGATGCGGCGCGCGCCGCGCGGGTCACAGCGACTTCAGGAAGGCGAGCAGCGCGCGCCGCTCGTCCGCGCTCATCGCGACGAAGGCGTCGCGCGACGCCTGCGCCTCGCCGCCGTGCCAGAGGATCGCTTCCTCCACGCTGCGCGCGCGGCCGTCGTGCAGGAAGTTCGTGTGGCGGTTCACGAGGTAGATCAGCCCGATGCCCCACAGCGGCGGCGTGCGCCACTCCCGGGCGCTCGCGTCGAACACGGCGCGCCCGTCGGACAGGCCCGGACCCATGTCGTGCAGCAGCAGGTCGGTGTACGGGCGGATGCGCTGCCCGCTCAGCTCGGGGAAGTCGGGGTCGTCACCGGTCACGTGCGTCTCGACGTGGCACGCGTTGCAGGCGGCGCGGCGGAACAGGTCCCGGCCCTCGAGCACGAGCGGCGCGTCATGCCCGCGTTGCGCGGGGACCGCGAGCGTCTTGCAGTAGAAGGTGACCAGGTCGAGGATCTCGTCGCTGACCTCGGGGTCGCCGCCGCTCGGCGCGTCGAAGGCCGCGCGTTGCGCGGGCGTGCGCTCGTCGGCGGGGAACAGGCTGGAGGTGATGCCGATGTCGCCGACGAAGGCGGCCGCGACCTGCTGGCGCACCGTGGGCTGTTCGGACTTCCATCCGAAGCGCCCGACCACGCGCTCGCCGGTCGCGACGTCGATCACGGTGTTCCAGCGACCGGAGACGCCGTCGCCGTCCGCGTCGTCGGGGTCGGCCAGCTCCGCCAGCCGCGCGTGCGGGATCGTGTCGAGCAGGCCGATGCCGACCAGCGCGGGCGCGACGCGGCCGGAGAACAGCGCGTCGTCGGCGAGCGGGCCGTACCCGAGGTCCTCCGCGCGGTACACGGGGCGGCGCAGCGAGTAGGGCGTGCCGTC
>JAUHYB010000297.1 GCA_030426745.1 bacterium | reverse complement strand
GGGGTGGGAGCCGCCTCCGGCGGCTCCCACCCCTGGTCCGCTATTCCGGAGGAAGGTGCCTGGCACCGTAGTCCTGTCGAGGCCCCGCCGCGTACCACCGGATCGACCGCCGGGTCGGCGAATTCTCGCCGGCGTCGCGTTCGGAACCGCGGCCTCCGCGGCTTCCATGCGCACAGCGCGAACGCGCTGGGATCCGAGACACTCTCTCTCCCTCGAACCGCCGGGCCTTCCGCACTCCTCGGGCCCGGCGGTTCTCTCCTGTCCGCCCCGATCCGCGCGAAATTCTCCCGATCCCGCGTTCCCTCACCGCGGCCGGGCGGCTGATCGCGCCGGCTTCAAACAGCCCGAAGACCGAGACAAAGCTCGGCACAGGGGACGGGCCCGCGCCTCACGCGGGCCCGTCCTCGTCGTTCAGGGTGGCGCGGGCGGGGGCCAAGCGGCGCGGACGCGGACCTCAGGCGCGGGCGATCGGCGCGGACCGCAGGCGCGGACCATTGGCGCGGACCGCAGGCGCGGGCGACAGGCCCGGCGACGCGTGGAGCGGCGGGTGCGGACGCAGGAGGGGGCGCGGGCGCGGGCGCCGGCGCGGGCACGGGCGCAGGAGGGGGCACGAGCGCCGGCGCGGGGGGCCTCGCGGCGCCCGCCGGATTTCTTCGCGCTTCCGCCGTTCGCTCCGTCGGCTCCCATGGCTGGAGGGCGTGCAGCCGACAGGCTGCGCTGGGGATCCGACTCTTCTCGAGTCGCCGAGCCCGCCGAGAGCCCCCTCCCGGCGGGTTCGGTGTTTAAGAACGACATCGCCGCCGCGTCTGAAGACGCCGCCACCGCGCTCCGCGGCCCCGTCGGCGGGTCCCGTCGCTTTTTCGAGGAAGCGGCGTTCGCCCGGCGCGCCGCTCCCGCTCAGGCCCCCGCAGCCAATGGCTGCGCTGGGGATCCGACTCTTCTCGAGTCGCCGGACCCGCGGGGCACCCGCCCCGCGGGTCCGGTGCATTTCGGCGCCGGTCCGCGCCGAACCCGCCGCTCAGTCCTTCGCCAGCGCGGCGTCGATCGTCGCGCGGGCGCGGCGCAGCTCCTCGACCAGGGGCTCCTCGGCGCCCGCGACCTCGGCCAGCGCCAGCGCGTCCGCGCACGCGACGTCGGCGCGCGGCCAGCGCTCGAGCAGGACGCACAGGCTGACCATGCGCCGCAGGTTCGACAGCTCGTTCGCCGGCATGTGCAGCGCGCCGTACAGCTGGCGCGCCTGCGCGTGGGCCGCCAGCGCGTGCTCGAACGACTGCGACGCCTGCAGCGCGCGCCCGCGCACCTCGTGCGACATGGCGAGGCCCCACCAGTCGCCCAGGTGCTGGGTCTTCCACAGCGCGTCGGTCGCGATCGTCACGGCGCGCCCGGCGTCGCCCTCCTTCAGCGCGGCGTGCGCCGCGCCCACCAGCTTCTGCCCGTCGCGGAAGTCGCGGCGCTGCACGTCGTCCCAGCCGACGAAGGACGTGGCGTAGTCGGCCAGGATCGGCGCGTCGAGCGCCGCGGCGGCCGCCTGCGCGCCGAACAGCGCGCGGTCGAACAGGCGCCGGATCTCGTCGGTCGGCGGCTCCGCCTGGTTCGCCTCCCACAGCGCCAGCCCGCCCTCCAGGTCCTTGTCGAAGGTGGGCAGCGCGGCGGCCGCGTGTTCCTTCCACAGCGCCTGCAAGCCGGCCGCGTCGCGCGCGTCGGCGAGCTCGGCGTAGCGCGCGCCGACGTCCTCGGTCGCCGCGGCGGTCGCGGCCGCGCCCGGCTCGAAGCTCGCCGTCGCGCGCGCCGCGAGGCCCAGCCCCAGGACGGCGACGAGCGCGCCGCACGCCGGCGCGGCGCGCCGCGCACCTCGCCCTCTCCTCGGCGTCCGCTGTCGGGGCTGCATGGCGCGGTCGTCCGTCGTCTCTCGCGTGGTCACGTTCATCGGGGGTCCTCCTCGGGGTGGTGCGGGCTCGCAGGGTACACTCGGTCGCCATGGAGCACATGACCCGCGCGCTCGTGGACTGGATCGAGATCCCGTCCGTCACCGGCGGCGAGGCGGACTACGCCGACGCGCTCTCCCGCGCCCTCGCCGCGGAGGGCTTCGACGTCGAGCTGCAGGAGGTCGAGCCGGGCCGCGCCAACCTGCTCGCGCGCGCCGGCAGCCCGCGCGTCGTCTTCTGCACGCACCTCGACACGGTGCCGCCCTTCTTCGGCTCGCGCACGGCGGACGGCTTCGTCTTCGGCCGCGGCTCCTGCGACGCGAAGGGCCAGGCGGTCGCGATGCTCGAGGCGGGCCGGCGCCTCTTGCAGGCCGGCGTCACCGACTTCGGCTTCCTCTTCACGGTCGGCGAGGAGGTCGACTCGATCGGCGCCGCCTTCGCCGACCGCCACCTCGCGGATCCCTGGCGCCCCGAGCACGTCGTGATCGGCGAGCCGACCGACAACACCTACGTCGCCGGCCACAAGGGCATCTACAAGGCGAAGCTCTGCGCCCACGGCGTGCGCGGCCACTCCTCGCAGGACGTCGGCCCGTCGGCCGTGCACGAGCTGGTCGCCTCGCTGCAGGCGCTGATCGCCAGCGAGTGGGGTGACCACGCGCTCTTCGGCAAGGGCACGCTGAACGTCGGCCAGGTCAAGGGCGGCGTCGCCGCGAACGTCGTCGCCGGCGAGGCCGAGGCCGAGGTCCTGATCCGCACCGTCGAGGAGCCCGCCGCGGTCGAGCGCCGCCTGCGCTCGCTCCTCGGCCCGCACGTCGAGCTCGAGGCGCAGTACAAGGCCTACGCGCCCGTCGCCTTCCACGTCCCAGGCGGCGCGCCTTCCAAGGTCGTCGCCTTCGGCACCGACGCGCCGCACATGCCGTCGTGGGGGACGCCGGTGCTCTTCGGTCCCGGCTCGATCCTGGACGCGCACACCGCGGACGAGAAGGTCGCGGTCGACGACCTGGCCGCGGCCGCGCTCGAGTACGAGCGCCTGGTGACCCGACTCCTCGCGAACGCGCCGGCGGCGCGGTGACGCGCGATCACTTCGAGCGCGCCGTGATGCGCGACCACTTCGAGCGCGCGGCGACGCGCGACCACTCCGAGCGCGCGACCCCGCGCGATCACTTCGAGCGCGCGTCCCCGCGCGATCACTTCGAGCGCGCGGCGACGCGCGATCACTTCGGGCGCGCGACCCCGCGCGACGACATCGAACGATGAGCGAACAGAACCTCCGCGGCGACGACTTGCTCGACGCCCTCGAGTCCGGCGCCGTGCGCGTCGCCGAGCCCGACGGCGACGGCGGCTGGCGCGTGAACACCTGGGTCAAGGACGCGATCCTCGACCTCTTCCGCACGACCGGCATCGTCGCCAAGGGCCTCGAGGGCGAGCCCGGCCTCTTCCGCGACAAGGAGCCGCTCGACGTGCGCCGCTTCGACGCGGCCTCGAACGTCCGCGTCGTCCCCGGCGGCTCGGCCGTGCGCCGCGGCGCGCACCTCGGCGAGGGCGTCGTCTGCATGCCGCCCATGTACGTCAACCTCGGCGCCTTCGTCGGCGCGGGCTCGATGGTCGACAGCCACGCGCTCGTCGGCTCCTGCGCCCAGGTCGGCGCCGGCGTGCACCTCTCGGCCGCCGCGCAGATCGGCGGCGTCCTCGAACCCCCCGGCGCCCGCCCGGTGATCATCGAGGACGGCGCCTTCATCGGCGGCGGCGCCGGCATCTACGAGGGCGTCCTCGTCCGCCGCGGCGCCGTCATCGCCGGCGGCGTGCAGCTGACCGCCTCGACGCCGGTCTACGACCTCGTGCACGAACGCGAACGGACCGGATCCCGCGAGGCCCCGCTCGAGATCCCCGCCGGCGCCGTCGTCCTGCCCGGCACCCGCCCGGTGAAGAGCGCCTGGGGCCGCGAACGCGGCTTGGCGCAGGCGTGCGCGCTGATCGTCAAGTACCGCGACGAGCGCACGGACGAGGGGACCGCGCTGGAGGAGGCGCTGCGCTAGGCGCACACCGACGGACGCCCTCCGCGTCGTCGGGCGCAGCCGTGGTTCGTTCTTCTTCGCGCTCTTCACACCTTTGCGGTCTTCGCGTGAAACAGGGGCTGGGGCCGTGCGGCCGCTCGGCCGTGTCCCGGCGGTTCACCGCGCCGTTGCAGGGATGGACCGCGCGGGCGGCTGCAGCCGCCCGCGTGGTCCACTCCAACAACGGCGTCCTGCCCGGCCGGGACACGTGGAAGGCAGCGCGAGTCCTCCGTCGCGGCTTCACGCGAAGACGCAAAGAAGGACGAACCACGCGCAGGAGAAGAGGGACGGGTGAAAGGCACGCTCCACCCCAGCACCGGCAGCAACGGAGCAGCTCCAAGGAACAAGCACCGTGAACAAGCCGGCGCAGCGCCGCACCGCGGCGCT
>JAUHYB010000296.1 GCA_030426745.1 bacterium | reverse complement strand
CGACGAACTCGGGGGGCAGGCGCCCTTCCTCGTCCTCGCCCGACTCGCGCACGATCACGCGGCCGCCGTCCACGCCGACGACCAGCGCCGGCGCTTCGGACGCGTCGACGGTGCCCGGGCGACCGCGACCCGCGGGTCCGCGCTTCGCGCTGCGGCGCGTGATGCGCTCGAAGCCGTCCTCGTCCTCGTCCCAGTCGTCCGGCGACCGGCGACGTCCTCTCGACTCCCTGCGGACGCCGCGCGCGCCGCGGTGCCCTTCGTTCTCCTTGCGCCGGCGGTCGCGCTCGGCGCTCTTCAGGTAGCGTTCGACCTGATCTCGTTTGTCTCGTTCCAATGCGGTTCGGCCTCCGGGCCGATGGCGCCGCGCGGCGCCGGCGAATCGTCGAAGGCGCACTTCCCCCCCGGTGACGGAGCGGGCGTGCGCGAGAACGACGCGCGCCGGTGGTTCGGCGCAGACGGACCGGTGGCGCGTCGCGAGGTGTGGAGCCTCCGCGTCCGCCCGATCGGGGGGTCCGTGAGCCGCGCGGCCGCCGGTCGGGACCGGACGGCGGCGGCTCGCGCCCCGCGACGCCTCAGGCGGAAACGGAGGCGCGCTCGGCGGCGTACGTGCTGTACATCATCGGGAGCCTCCTGTTCCGTGGGTCGAGACGAGCCCGGGCGCAACGCGCGCGCGGGCGAGTGCCCAGAGCCTAGCGCGGATCGGCCGGACCGCAAGACGTCACGCCCGCCGCCGGTCTCCGGGCCCGATCTCGACACGCGGATCGGAAATGGTCCCCCCGCGGCCTCGCAAGGCGGGGCGATCCGACACCCCTCCCCGTCCGAACCACCCGCGGGCCGCGACGCCGCCCGCCGAGACCGACCGAAGATCCCCATGCGCCAGACCACGACGCTCGCGCTCGCCGCGCTGCTCTGCCTCTCCGTCAGCTCCTGCCTGATCGGCTCCGAGACGACCACCGAACACACCGGCACCTACGTCAGCAAGGACACGCTGGACACGATCCAGCCGGGGATGGCCCAGGACGACGTGCGCGCGATCCTCGGCGCGCCGACCTCGCAGGTCACGATGTCCGACGGCGCGCAGCTGTGGAAGTGGGACTACTCGGTCGAGACGACCAAGTCCGGCGGCGTGATCTTCCTGGTCGCGTCGAAGAAGACCGAGAAGGAGACGGGCACGGCCTACGTGCAGTTCGACACCGAGGGCAAGGTCGCGCGCAGCTGGCGCGACTGATCGCGTCGACGCGGAACGGAGCACACGGATGCACCTCGCGAAGCTCACGGCCCTCGCGCTCTGCCTGGCCCTCACCCAGAGCGCCTGCCTGATCAAGTCGAAGTCGACCACGTCGCAGAGCGGCACGCTCGTCGGCGAAGAGACGCTGGCCTCGATCGAGCCCGGCATGGACCGCCTGCAGGTCGAGTCGATCCTCGGCTGGCCGACGACGCAGTCGATCCTGTCCGACGGCGGGGAGGTCTGGAAGTGGCGACACTCGCAGGTGACGACGAAGTCCGGCCGCGTCATCTTCCTCGTCTCGTCGCAGGACACGAAGACGGTCGAGCGCACGGCCTACGTGCAGTTCGACCCCGAGGGGCTCGTCACGCGCACCTGGTGCGAGTGAGCCGGACCGACGAGCAGCGCGCGGAAGGGCGACGACGCGCTCCTCGACGCGGCGTCGAGGAGACCTGACGCGGTGATGTGCAGCCGAGGCTAGGTGGGTTCCGGGACGTGCTCTAAGCTCGCGCGATGCGCACCGAGTTCCGCACGCTGACCGGCGAGACCCGCTTCGAGATCGAGAAGCAGAAGGGCTCGCGCTTCCTGGGCTGCGCGACGCCCGTGCGCGACGAGGAGGAAGCCAAGCGGTACCTGGACGCGGTCCGCGCCGAGTTCCACGACGCCCGCCACCACTGCTGGGCCTGGCGCCTAGCGCCCGACGGCGAACCGTGGCGCTACTCCGACGACGGCGAGCCGTCGGGCTCCGCCGGCCGGCCGATCCTGCAGCAGCTCGAGGGCGCCGACGTCAGCGGCGCGATGGTCGTCGTCGTGCGCTGGTTCGGCGGGACGAAGCTAGGCGTCGGCGGGCTGGTGCGCGCGTACGGCGCGGCGGCGCGCGAGGTGCTGGAGGCCGCGGAGATCCGCACGGTGATCCGCACGCGGCGCGTGCGCTTCGCCTACCCCTACGACTGCGAGGGCGCGGTCCAGGGCCTCCTGTCCGCGACGGGGCTGGCGCCGGTCGCGTCCGCGTACGGCGCGGCGTGCGAGCTCGCCTTCGACGTGCCCCTGCCGCAGGTCGAGCGCTTCGTCGCCGAGTTCGTCGACCGCACCGCCGGGCGCGGCGAGGCGACCGTCGACCCCGAGTGACCCGGCGTCAGGCCGCGGCGCGCTCGACGCGCAACACGTGGCGCAGCGCGAGCGCCCCGGTGATCGCGAAGCCCGCGCCCAGCGTCAGCAGCACCGCGCGGTTCCCGTAGTCGTCCAGCGCGAAGCCGACGATCGGCCCCAGCACGAGGAAGCTCGAGCGGAACACCAGGCTGCGCAGCGACAGGAAGGCCGCGCGGTCGCCGCTCGACAGCTCCTCCTGCTCGACGTGCGCCAGGATCGGCGTGAACACGCCGCGCGCGACGGTCATCAGCAGGTACAGGAAGGCCGCGCCCGCGCCCCAGGCGAAGGCCAGCGAGCCGTAGCCGACCGCGACCAGCGCGATGCAACCCAGGATCGTCGCGGCGAAGCCGAAGCGCCGGCGCAGCGGGTCGCTGGCCAGCGCGCCCAGCGCGACGCCGTAGTTCGCGGCGGCCCACAAGACGCCCTGCCAGCCGTCGGAGAGGCCGTTCTCCTCCGCGTACAGCGTGATCATCCACACGGGCACGAAGGTGCTCATGCCCATGATCACGGTCAGCGCGATCAGCGCGCGCAGGCGCCGGTTGTCGACGAAGGCGGTGCGCACCATGCGGCGGACCTCCGCCACGTGGCCCTCGCGCTCGCGCTCGCGCGCGGCGACGTGCGGTTCGACCATGCGCCACGCGACGACCAGGGCCGCGACCCAGATCGCCGTCTGCGCGACGAACGGCCAGCGCGCCCACCACGCGAACATCAGGCCCGCCAGGAGCGCGGCGGTGCCCTCGGCCGTCTGCCCCCAGAACTTCATGCGGGCCGCCCAGCGCGAGAACTGCGACTCGCGGCCGGTGTCCAGCAACGACTCGTACATGAGCGCCGCGTCCGCGCCCGACACCAGGGACAGCGCGACGCCCAGCACCGCCTCCGCCAGCACGACGCCCGCGAAGCTCGTCGCGCCCGCGTACAGCGCCCAGCCGACGATGTTGCCGACCGCCGCGATCACGAGCGTGCGGCGGTAGCCGAGGCGGTCGGCCAGGTAGCCCGACGGGAACTCGAACAACGCCACGCACAGGCCGAAGATCGCCTGCAGCGTGTAGATGTCCCGACGCGACATGTCGATCTCGCGCTCGTAGAACAGCGCGAGGATCGCCATCGGGAACAGGCTCATCTGCAGCGCGCTGAAGGCGCACAGGAGCCGGGGGTTGTTCTGCGTGCTGGGGGTCATCGGTGCGGAGCGCCCGGAACGAAGAGCGCGGCGGGCCTCGACGGCTCGCCGCGCTCCTGGTCGGGCAGCGCGAAGCGCGCGCTTCGCGGGAGTCCCGGCCGGACCTCGGCGAGGTCCGGCGGGCCTCCGATTCGGTCACTCGTAGCTGGTGGTCAGTTCGACGGTGCCCTCGAACATCTGCACCTGGGTCTGGGTCAGCTCACCGCCCGGCGTCTCGACCTCGGACTCCTGGTCGATCTCGAACTCGACGTCGCCGTTGAAGGTCACGTGGTAGGGACGGTTCGCGGCGATGTTCCAGAGGAGCTCGCCCTCCATCTCGAAGTCGAACGAGAAGGTGCTGGAGGTCGTGCCGCTGATCGACTCGCCCTGGATCTCCTCGTCGATCTCCTCTTCCTTCACGATCTCGGTGGAGACCTCGGCCTCGAGCGTGAAGACCGCGACGGTGACGCCGTCCTCGTCGCGCGTGCCGGCGTAGGTCACGTAGAACTCGCCTTCGAGGTTGTCGGAGAACTGCTCGCCCCAGTCGTCGTCCTCGTCCTCGCCGTCCTCGCTCTCGAGGACGAAGTGCAGGTCGCCGCAGGGCTCGCTCAGCACGTCGAAGAAGTCGGCGCCGACTTCCCAGCGATCGCCCTCCTCGACCTCGCCGTCCGGCAGCGCGTCCCACAGGTAGCCCTGGAAGGCCAGGTCGACCAAGAGGTCCTCGTCGCCGTCCTCCTCCAGGAAGGTCGGCACGTACTCCTCTTCGTCGGCGTCCCAGGTGAACACGACGGTCGTGCCCTCCAGCTCGCTCTCGCCGGGATCCTCGGTCGAGTGCTCCTCGC
>JAUHYB010000015.1 GCA_030426745.1 bacterium | reverse complement strand
TCGCGCAACTACGTGCTGAAGGGCGACCTGTCGCTGCTCGAAGGCGCGGTGATGCGGTTCGCGCTCGACACGATGGTCGCGCGCGGCTTCACGCCGCTGTCGGTGCCGACGCTCGTGCGGACGGAGGTGATGTACGGCACGGGGTACTTCCCCGGCGGCGAGGACCAGGCGTACCGCTGCGACGACCGCGACGACCTGTGCCTGGTGGGCACGGCCGAGGTGCCGGTCACGGCGCTGCACCAGGACGAGATCCTCGACCTCGAGCAGCTGCCGATGAAGTTCGTCGCGCTGTCGTCCTGCTACCGCCGCGAGGCGGGCGCCGCGGGGCGCGACACGCGCGGCCTCTACCGCGTGCACCAGTTCCAGAAGGTCGAGCAGGTGGTGATCGACGTCGCGGACGCGGCGAAGAGCCTGGAGCACCACCTGGACATCCTGAAGAACTCCGAGGACATCCTGCAGGCGCTCGAGCTGCCGTACCGCGTCGTGAACGTGTGCGGCGGCGACCTCGGTCAGCCGCAGGTGCAGAAGTTCGACATCGAGACGTGGATGCCCTCGCGCGAGGGCTACGGCGAGACGCACTCGGCGTCGCGCTTCCACGACTTCCAGGCGCGCCGCTTGAAGCTGCGCTACCGCGGGGCGGACAAGCAGACGGAGTACTGCCACACGTTGAACAACACGGTGGCGGCCAGCACGCGGATGTTGCTGGCGATCCTGGAGAACCACCAGATGGCGGACGGGCGCGTGCGCGTGCCGGAGCCGCTGCGGCCGTACCTCGGCGGGCGAGAGGCCTTGGGCAAGGCGCTGTAGCCGAAGGGAACGAACGGAGCTGAAGAGAACGGGGCCGGGCTCGTTCTCTTCAGCTCCGTACGTTCACTTCGGCTTGCTGCCGCTGTCCTGGATCGCGTCCTCGAGGTCGCGACCGCCGTCGGTGCCGCGCGTCCCCTCCTCGCCGGGCAAGGGATCGTCGAAGGGGTCGTCCGTGCCCGTCCCGTCGCCGCCCGCGCCGCCAGGGCCCGCCTGCGGCGTGTCCGAAGGCACCGGGGGGAGCGCGGCGACGGCCATCTCGTCCTGTTTCACGCGCAGCCACTCCGCCGGGCGGATCACGCGGCGGTAGGTCACGGTGCGGCGCTGCGCCGAGTCGGGCAGCCAGCGCTCGCGGCTGACGCGCGCGGCGTTCTCCAGGATCAGCGTGATCTCGAGGCGCGCGGGGACGCCGAAGTGTTCCGTGTCGCCCTCGCGGCCCCAGCTGTCGTAGGGCTCGGCGTCCTGGCCGTCCTCGTCGAAGACCTGCACGTCGAAGCTCTTCACGCGGTCGTGCAGGAAGGAGAACTCGCCGCCGGAGAACGGCTCGTCGTCGACGCCCAGGTCCTCGCGCCGGTAGATCTCCAGGAAGTCGTCCTGGTCCGGCCGCGGGCGCAAGCGGTAGCCGACCTCGTTCACGCTGCTGCTCAGGTAGCGGTCGCCGTCGCGCCACGAGATCAGGTTCGGCGTCGTGGTAACGAAGTCGAGGCTGTCGCCGTCGAGGCCCAGCATCACGCGGTCCTCGACGCGGATGTGGTCGACGCGCGCGCGGTTGTAGACCAGCATGCCGCGCAGGTCGCGCTCCATCATGTCCAGGATCGCGGGGCCGGCCAGCTGGTTCTCGCGCAGGTTGTGGATCGTGTCGCGGGAGGTCCGCGCGGACTGCAGCACCTGCGTGATGGACAGCATGATGCCGGCCATGATCAGCAGCGTGATCAGCACCTCGGCCAGCGTGAAGCCGGCGCGCGCGCCGCGGGGGGTGGGGAAGGGGCGCATCAGCGGCCTTCCTCCTCCTCGGCCTCGGCCTCCGCCGCGGCCTGTTCTTCTTCGCTGAGGCCGTAGACCTGGTCCCAGGGGATCCACTCCTCCAGCACGACGTAGTTGGTGTACTCGCCGACCTTGGGGAAGTTGACCTTGATGCGGACCTTCTCGTAGTCCTCGTCCATCTCCTCGGGGTCTTCGTTCGAGTCGTCCTCGCCGGCTTCGCGCTCCGCCTCCTCCTCGCGCTCCTCCCGGGCGCGCCAGGTGTCGTGGAAGGGGCTCTCGGTGTCGTCGTCGTTCGACTCGTCGAACTGCTCGTCGCCCAGGCGCACCTCGAAGTCGAAGTACTCGAAGCCCTCTTCCGCGTAGCTGCCGGTCAGGCGGGTGTCGAGCTCCTCCTGGTACATGCCGGCGCGGATGCGGCCCAGCGTCAGCATGCCCAGGTCGCGCGCGGCCTTGACGTTGTACGTCTGCAGCGCCTTGAACTTCGCGACGGACAGCGCTTGCACGACCATCGTCAGGCCGATGCCGACGATCATGATCGTGACCATGACCTCGGCCAGCGTGAAGCCGCTGCGACGGGTGACCTTCACTCGAAGTCACCTTCCTCGGGCAGCTCGCGCACGAAGTCGCCGTCGTGGAAGCGGATCAGGCCCGTCAGCGGCAGGACCTCCAGCGTGAACTGGTTCTCGTACTCGCCCTGCGTGAGCAGCACCGAGTGCGAGGAGACGGTGCCGTTGGGGGCGAAGCGCACGCGCACCTTGCCGTCCTCGTAGTCCTCGCCGTCGATCGTGATGCGCGAGATCTCGATGCCGCGCGGGATCTCCTGCAGGTTCGTGACCAGCCGCTCTTCCTCGGTCCGCGCCAGCTCCCCGGCTTCCCGGGCCTCCTTGCGGAAGGGCGTGACGAGGTGGTAGCGGTTCGCGTCGATGTCGTACTCGATGTGGTACGTGTGGTTCTGCGAGATCGCCGCGGAGCGCGCGCCGTAGACCTCGGCGGCCAGCGTGTGCACCGTCTGGCTCAGGTACGAGCCGGGCAGCATCGCGCTCGCGCCGATCACCATGACCCCCGCCATCAGGCCGAGGATCATCAGCACGACCAGCAGCTCGACGAGGCTGAACCCCGCTCGCTGCGCGCGCGCGCCGAAGATCCGCTCGTGCCTCATGACGGGGTCGAGGATCACTCCTCGTCCGGCCAGCTGTCCAGGTCGCGGCTGTCGCCCTCGCCGCCGGGCGCGCCGTCCTTGCCGTACGAGTAGATCCGCGGGCGCGGCTCGCCGGAGAACGGCGGGTCGTACATGTACTCGTTGCCCCACGGGTCCTTGGGGATCGCGCGGCGGTCGAGGTAGGTGTAGCCGTTCTCGTCGGGCGTGACGAGGACGTCCAGGCTGTCGGGGTAGCGGCCGCCGTTGTTGATGGCGAACTGGTCGAGCGCCTGCTTGATCGTGTTGATGTCGACCTGCGCGGTCTTCGTCTGCGCGGCGCCGAAGCGCGACATCAGGTTCGGGACCACCAGGGCGCTGAGCATGCCGATGATCACGATGACGACCATCAGTTCGGCCAAGGAGAAGCCGGCGCGGGCCGACGCGCGGGCGCGCCGCAGGAAGGGATGGGTCTGCATGGGAGGAATCTCGCTGTCTGGGCCGCCCGAGGCGGGCGGGAGGTGTGCCGGGGTGGTGGTACGCGCGAGGCGGAAGGATCTTCCCGCCGCCTCGCCGCGGGCGCTCACTGCACCTGGCCGACCTGCAGGATCGGCAGGACGATCGCGACCACGATGAAGCCGACCACGAGGGCCAGGCCGATGATCATGATGGGCTCGAGGAGCGCCGTCATGCGCTCCGTGGCGATCTCGATCTCCTCGTCGTAGGCGCCGGAGATGCGGTCCAGCATCTGCTCCAGCTCGCCCGACTGCTCGCCGACCGACACCATGTAGCCCACGATGGACGGGAACGCCCCGGTCGCCTTCAGCGGCGTCGCGATGTCCGTGCCCTCCATGATGCGCGACCGGATGTGATCCGTGGCGTCCGAGATCACGCGATTCTGGACCACCTTGGCGGTGATCTCGAGGCTCTGGACGGCCGGGACGCCGGACTGGAGCAGGGTGGAGAAGGTCCGCGAGAAGCGCGAGACCGACTGCTTCAGGATCACGTCGCCCACGGCGGGCAGGCGCAGCAGGGTGCGGTCCAGCCACAGGCGCCCGTCGCCGCCCTTCTGGTAGGTGCGCTCGATCACGAACGAGATCGCCGCGATGACCAGCGCGCCGGCCCACCACCAGTCCTTGAAGAGGTCCGAGACCTTCACCAGGATCTGCGTCGGCAGGGGCAGCGCCTGGCCCGTGTCCATCAGCATGCCGGTGATCTTCGGCACGACGAAGGACATCAGGATCGTCACGACGACGACGCCCAGGCAGATCATCATCACCGGATAGGTGAGGGCGCCGACCACCTTGCGCCGCAGCGTGCGCTGGTACTGCAGGTAGTCCGCGAGACGCGTGAGCACGACGTCGACGTTGCCGGTCGCCTCGCCCGCGCGGATCATGTTCACGAAGAGCTCGTTGAAGAACCGCGGGTGTTCTTCCAGCGCGTCCGCGAGCGAGCCGCCCTGGTTGATGCGCTCGCGCACCTCGCGAAACATCGTCTCCGTGCGACGATCGCCCGCCTGGTCGATCATGGCGCGGATGGCCTCCGAAAGCGGGATGCCCGACGCCAGCATGGTGCCCAGCTGGCGCGTGACGCTGGACACCAGGTCCAGGTCCTTCGAGCTCATGCTGGTGTTGCGCGCCGCGCGCGCGTCGCGCAAGCGCTGGAGCGCGCTCGCCGCCTTGACCTCGCCGGACTTCGAGCGCTTCACCCGACGCCCGCCGCGCGTCTCGCGAATCTCCGAGACCAGCAAGCTGTCCTTGCGCAGCCGGTTCCGCGCGTCGCGCGCGGTGTCGGCGTCGATCACGCCGGTCTTGGTCTCGCCGCCGGGCCCGACGGCCTTGTACTGGAAGATCGGCATCCGCTACTCGCCGTGCGTCCTCAGTCGACGTCCATCTGGGTGACGCGCAACACCTCGTCGGGCGTCGTGAGCCCCTGGAGGATCTTCTGCCGACCGTCCTCGCGCAGCGTGATCATGCCGCGCTCGACCGCGGAGCGCTTCATGACCGTCGCGGTCGCGCCCTCCATGATCTGCGTGCGCAGGGTCTCGTCGACCTTCATGAACTCGTAGATCGCGGTCCGGCCGGAGTAGCCCGACTGGAAGCACTCCTCGCAACCGCGGCCGATCGCGATCTCGTGGTTCAGGTCGGCCGGATCCAGGCCGACCTTGTGCAGCTTCGCGGCCCACTCCTCGTTGATCGGCTCGGTCGTCTTGCAGTCGGGGCAGATGCGCCGGACGAGCCGTTGCGCGATCACGAGGACGAGCGAGCTGGAGACCAGGTACGGCTCGACGCCCTGGTCGACCATACGCGTGATCGTGCTGGCGGCGTCGTTGGTGTGGACGGTGGAGAACACGAGGTGACCCGTGAGCGCCGCGCGGATCGCGACCTCGGCCGTCTCGAGGTCGCGAATCTCACCGACCATCATCACGTCGGGGTCTTGGCGCAGGAACGAACGCAGGCCGTTGGCGAACGTGAGGCCCTTCTTCGCGTTCACCTGCACCTGGCTGATGCCGGACAGCGAGTACTCGACCGGGTCCTCGATGGTCAGCACGTTCTTCGTCGTCGTGTCGAGCTCCGACAGTCCGCCGTAAAGCGTCGTCGTCTTGCCCGAACCGGTCGGGCCGGTGACGAGGATGATGCCGTGGTTGTAGTTGAGGTACTCGCGCAGCATCTGCTCGTTCTCGGGCGTCAGGCCGATCTCGTCGAGCGTGTAGAGCTTCGCGGTCTTGTCCAGGAGACGCATGACGATGCGCTCGCCGGTGGACGTCGGCACGGTCGAGATACGCACGTCGACCTCGCCGTCGCCGATCTTGATCGTCGCGCGGCCGTCCTGCGGCAGGCGGCGCTCGGCGATGTCCATCTTGCCCATGATCTTGACGCGGCTGACGATCGCGTCCTGGACCCGGCGGGGGATCGAGTCCATGTCGTACAGCAGGCCGTCGATCCGGAAGCGGACCTGCATGCGGTCCGGGTAGGCCTGGAAGTGCACGTCGGACGCGCGCATCTTCAACGCCTGGAAGAGGATCGTGTTGACCAGCTTGATGATCGGCGCCTTGTTGGAGACGTCGAGCACGTCCTCCGCGTCGTCGATCTCCTCTGCCAGGTGCGCGAAGTCGCCGTCCTCCGCGACGTCCGCGATCGCCTCGTCGACGCCGTCCGCCTTGTGGCGGTAGGCGCGGCCGATCAGCGTGGTGATCTCGAGCCGCGGCGCGAGCACCGGGTCGATCTCGCGGTCGACGAGGCCCGACAGGTCGTCCATCGGGTGCGGGTCGAGCGGCGCGCAGGTCGCGACCTTCATCACCTCGGCCGTGCTGCCGGGCAGCGCGACCAGGTTGTAGTTGCGCGCGAAGTGCACCGGGACCGCGTTCACGAAGTCCGGCGGGACCGAGAGCCCGTCGAGCGTCTCGCGGTACTCGAAGCCCAGCGCGTGCGCGTAGACCTGCAGCAGGTCCTCCTCGGGCAGGTAGCCCTTGGAGAGCACGACGCGGTCGAGCGTGTCGCCCGAGCTCGCCGCGATGCGGCGGCACTCGTCCAGCCGCTCGCGCGAGAGCCCGGCGTCGATCAGCAGTTCACCGATGTTCGTCATGGGAGGGGGCGGTCGCCGCGGGTCACTCGCCGCTCGGCGTCGTGGTGTCGCCCTGGGCGGGCGCGCCGTTCTGCTCGAGCATCTCCTTGACCGTGCCGGGATCCTTGCCGATCTCGCTCTGGTCGACCTCGCCGCGCGTCGGCGGCTGGTACAGCGGCACGTCGAAGCCGGACAGGTCCAGGCCGTCCTCGGGGCGACCGAAGCGGTCGTCGATCATCCGCACGCGGCCCGCGCCGATGATGTCGGCGGCCTCGAGCTTCTTGGCGTAGCTATACTCCGCGAGGTCGGCGAACTCCTGGTCGCGCATGATGTGCGGCGTGACGAAGAAGTAGAGGCTGGTGCGGTCCTTCGTGTCGCGGTCGCGGCGGAACAGCCAGCCCAGCAGCGGGATGTCGGCGAGCCACGGCACGCGGTCCGACTCCTTGGTCTTGTTGTCGACGATGATGCCGCCGATGACCATGGTGTCGCCGTCCGGGACGTTCACGACCGTCTCGATCGTCCGCGTCGTCTTCGGCGGCGGGATCGGGCCGGTGAACGAACCCTGGAAGTTCGAGACCTCCAGCGCGATCTGCAGGCGCAGGTAGCGCGACGCCGAGATCGTGGGGGAGATCTGCAGCGTGATACCGGCCTCTTCGTAGCCGTTGAAGTTCTCTTGCGTCTGACCGCCGACGCCGCCGGTCGCGGTGATCGTGGTCGTCGGTTGTTCGTCGAGCGTGCTGACCACGGCGGAGCCGTTGTTGTTCACGAGCACCGACGGGATGTTCAGCACGTTGGTGTCCCGCTTCTCCTGCACGAAGCGCAGCAGCACGGGGATCGAGAAGTTGTCGCCGTCCAGGATGCCGGCCGTGATGCCGGTCAGCTGGTTCGGCACGCGCAGGTCCGGGATGCCGTCGCCGGTGGTGTCCTGGACCTGCGACAGGTCGAAGTCCGTGACGCCGAAGCCGCCCGTCTCGTCGACGCCGGGGATGTCCGCGCCGCCGAGCTCGACGCCGATGTCGAGGAAGTCGGAGCCGGACAGCTCGATCAGCGCCGTCTCGATCAGCACCTGGTCCTGGCGCTTGTCCAGCACCGTGATCAGGTCGAGCACGTCCTCGTAGCGCGTGCGGTTCGCCGCGATCAGCAGCGAGTTCGTGGCCGGGTCGGGCACGACGACGACCTCGTTGGACGAGCGCGAGCTCGTGCCGCCGCCGCCCTGCGCGCGGCCCGCGCCGCCGGGCGCGGAGCCCTGGACCGACTCGGAGTCGTCCAGGAACTCCTCGAGCACCTCGGCCAGCTCCTCGGCGTCGGCGTTCTCGAGGTTGTAGAAGTGGTACAGCCGCTCGCGCTCGATCACGTCGATGTCGAGGCGCGCGATCAGGTCCTTGATGCGCGGCATGTCGTCGGGCATCGCCATCACGAGCAGCGCGTTCGTGCGCTCGTAGACCATGACCTTGGTCTCGGTCGTGCCCGCGGCGATCGCGCCGGTGACGCCCTGCGCCGCCTGCTGCTGGCGCTGCGCGTTCTGCACCGACGTCACGCTGAACTCGAGCAGCTCGCTGATCGTGTCCGCGATCTCCTCGGCGGCGGCGAACTCGAGCGGGATCACCTCGAACTCGGGCAGCTCGGGCGCCTCGGCGGCCGACGCCTCGTCGACCAGCTCGAGCATGCGCACGAGCGCGACGACGCTGGAGCCGAAGCCGGTGATGATCAGCGAGTTCGAGTTGCCGACCGGGATCACCTGCATGGTGTTCGGGTCGGTCACCATCGCGCGCATCGAGTTCGACAGCGTGCGCACGTCGGTGTTCGGCAGCGTGACCATCGTCGTGATCATCGTCGCCGGCTGGTCCGCGAAGTCCTCGAGCTCACCCGGGTCGATGAACTCCGCCTCGCTGCGCAGGTTGTTGCGCGCGCCGGACTCCAGGCTGCGCACGACGACGACCGCGAGGTGATCGGGGCCGACCTTCGTGCACACGAACTTGTTGATGATCATCAAGATCTGGAAGAAGGAGTAGAAGTCCTCCTTCCGGACCTCCTTCGTCCCGAACATCGTGATCGTCGTCGAGCGCAGGAGGTTCGCCGTGTCCTTGTCGTAGGTGAAGTTGATGCCGGTGTTCTCCTGGCACAGCTTCACGAACTGCTCGAGCGTCATGCCCCCTTCCTGGTTGCCCGGTCCGGGCGGGCTCTCGTCGAAGTTCAGCACCCACGAGTGGCCGAGGTCCTGGATCACCGGGACGGGCTCCTGGTCCTGCTGGACGGGCGCGGCCGCGAGCGCGGCCGGAGCGGCCAGGAGCGTCAGGCTGGCGAGGATCGAGATCATGTTCGGTTCGCGATTCGGGGATGCGGCCCCGTGCGTCCGGGCGGCCGGTTCGGCGGGGCGGGCCCGTCGGCGGCTGGGGTGGGGGACGCGCTGGGGAGTCTCGGTCTGCGGACGGGGGTGCGGGCTCGGTCGGGGTCTCGGTCGTTCGATCGGGCGTTCCGGTGGCGGCCCCCGCCGGTCGGCGGGCGCCGTCGCTTGCGGCTATCCCTTTGAGATTGCGCGGCTTAGAGCCGGCCCGCGAAGGGGTGTTCGCGGCAATCTAGGAAGCCCCGGAGGCCATGTCAAAGGACGGGGAACGGTTGTGTGCCGCTCCCGGACGCGCTGGAGACGATCCTCTCGGCCGCGGCTTCCCCGCGAGTGAACCAATCTTGGGGCGGCCGGGAGCGGGATCGGGAGGGCGGCGGTCGCCGCGGCGCGGATCGGCGGCGGGGCGGCCGCGGTCGGAGCGGGGTCGGAGCGATGCAGGAGCACGGTGCGAGCGCCGCCGCGGGGTCCGCCGCGCGCCGGCGGGCCCGGGTCTCGCCGGGCGTTCCCCGCGCGCGCTCGCGGGTCCGCGGCGTTCATCGGGACGCCCGCGTCACGCGTCCGGCGCGTCGGCGTTCCCGAGCGCTCCACGACGCGCCTCGCGGATTCCCCGCAACCGCGCGCGCCCCGACCGGTACCCCGCGACCCCGACGCGCCCCCCTGATTTCGTTGCCCGCGTCCGCGCTCGTCGGCATCATCCCTGCCCCGCACGCCCCGTCCCCCCGACCCGAGGTCCCTCCGTGTCCCAGCCCAAGTCCGGAATCGTCAGCTTCCTACAGGAGTTCTCCATCCCGCTGATCGCGGGCGTCTTCGTGGCGCTCGCCTGGGCGAACATCGACTACCACGGCTACCACCACATCCTGGAGACGCCGCTGATCGACGGGGTGAAGATCCTCGGCTACGACCTCACGCTGCACTGGCTGGTGAACGACATCTTCATGGTGTTCTTCTTCGGCATCGCGGCGAAGGAGATCGCCGAGGCCTGTCTGCCGGGGGGCAGCCTCAACCCGATCAAGGCGGCGATCAACCCGCTGATCGCGACGCTCGGCGGCGTGTTCGGACCGGTCGGCGTGTTCTTCGGCGCGCTGTACCTCTTCAACGGCATGGAGTTGTTCGGCGAGGGCGCGGACCTCGGCGCGCTGAGCAAGGGATGGGGCATCCCGACCGCGACGGACATCGCGCTGGCGTGGCTCGTCGCGCGGACGGTCTTCGGCAAGGGCCACCCCGCGATCAACTTCCTCCTGCTGCTGGCCGTCGCCGACGACGCGATCGGCCTCGTGATCATCGCCGTGTTCTACGGCGATCCGGCGCACCCCGCCCAGCCGCAGTGGCTGGGACTGGTCGCCGCGGGCATGGCGGTCGCCTACGCGCTGCGCCGCATGAACGTGCAGCAGTGGTGGATCTACGTGTTCATCGCCGGCCCGCTCGCGTGGCTCGGCCTGATGAAGGCGCACATGCACCCCGCGCTGGCCCTCGTCCCGATCGTGCCGTTCCTGCCCGGACCGAAGCGCGACACCGGCATGTTCGCGGAGGGCGACGAGGTCGACGAGGCCACGGCGCACGGCCTGGCCATCCCGCACGACCACTCGCCGCTGCACAACTTCGAGCACCAGCTGAAGCTGTTCGTCGACATGGGGCTGTTCTTCTTCGCCTTCTCGAACGCCGGCGTGCAGTTCGCGGGCATCGGCTGGATGACGTGGACGATCCTGATCGCCCTCGTCGTCGGCAAGACGATCGGCATCGGCGTCCTGGGCGTCATGGCCGACAAGATGGGCTTCAAGCTGCCGGCCGGCATGGGCGTCAAGGACCTGATCATGGCGGGCTTCATCGCGGCGCTGGGCCTGACGGTCGCGCTGTTCGTCGCCGCCGCCGCGTTCACGGATCCCGACCTGCAGGGTCAGGCGAAGATGGGCGCGCTGTTCTCCGGCTTCGTCGGCATCGTCGCGATCGTGATCGGCAAGGCGTTCGGCTTCGGACGCTCCTCCGCCCAGGAGGAGAAGGAACCCTCCGCCGCCGGCGAGGCGTCCGGCAGCGCCCACTAGCGGCGCCTCCGCCGCGCGCACCGCGCCCGCGCCCCGGCGGCGCGCCTCCTCCGCGGGGGCGCGCCGCCGGCGCGTTCCGGATTCCGGCGATCCCGACCGGGCTCGCTCCGCCTCCACGGCTCCGCTCCGCCGATTTCAGCCCCGCCGCGGGGACCGCGATTGGCCGGACGCGCCCGCCCCCGTTATCCTCGTCGTCCGCATGCAGCTGCACGAACTGCTCCAGCCCGACGACCTGCTCGTCGACTTCCGCCCCTCGGACAAGTGGGACGCGATCCCGCGCCTGGTCGAACACCTCGTCGCCCGCGGCCGCGTCGACGCGGAGACCGCGAAGCGCGTCGAGGAAGCGGTCCTGCAGCGCGAGCGCTCGATGTCGACCGGCATCGAACACGGCATCGCCGTGCCGCACGCCGCCGTCGAGGGCCTCGAGGAAGTCACCGCGTGCATGGGCATCGTCGGCGGCGAGAACGGCCTGAACTTCGAGAGCATCGACGGCCGCCCGACGCGCCTCGTCGTCCTGCTCGCCATCCCGCCCGCGCAGAAGCTGCTGCACATCCGCACGCTCGGCGACATCGCCCGCATCCTCGGCAAGGAGAGCGTCCGCGAGGCGCTGCTCCAGGCGACGGACGCGAGCGAGGCCTGGAGCGTCCTGCGCGAGAACGCGTGACCGACGCCGCGGCGCGCCGCGGTCCCGGGAACCCGCGCGCACGTCGCGCGGGAATCGCGCGAACGCCGTGAACCTCCGCCGGCGCGCGACGCTCTCCGCCACGGCCCGCGCGGGAGAGACGCGACGAGGCTCCGCGAGCGGCCCCTGATGACGAGGGCCGACCGCGTCCGGATGCAACGCCGGAGAAAAGGGAGAGGCGCGTCCCGTTCGAGGGGTTCGGGGCGCGCCTCGCTTCGTCGCCCCCCTCGTTGCAACGCCCTCTTCGTTGCAACGACCCGGGGCGCGGGCGCGGCGCTCGCTACACCCAGTCCCGGCTGCGCACGTCGATCGCGGCCTGGATGCTCTCGGCGCAGCGGCGGTAGTCGAGCGCCGAGCCGCCGATCGGGTCCGGCACGTCGTGGCCGTCGGGGTCGAGCAGCTCGAGCGCGCCGTCCTTGCCGGGCGGCAGCAGCATGCGCAGCGCGTCCAGGTGCGACTGCGTCAGGCAGTACAGGTGGTCCAGCTCGCCGACGACCTCCGGCAGCGCCGGCGACGAGCGGTGCGACGAGATGTCGATGTCGCGCTCGGCCATCGCGCGGATCGCGTGGTCCGCGGCCGGCGCGCCGACGGCGGCGAAGACGCCCATCGAGCGCACGTCGAAGCCGAAGTCGCCGATCCGGTCCGGCGTGGTCCCGAGCTTCTTCGCGATCGTCGCGCGCGCGAGGCCCTCGGCCATCGGGCTGCGGCAGGTGTTGCCGGTGCACGCGAAGCCGATGCGCAGGCCGGCCGCCGCGCGCAGCGCCGCCTCGTCGTGCAGGCCGGTGCGGAGCACCTCGAAGCGGCCGCGCCCCAGGCGCAGGACGGTCGACGCTTCCGCGACGCGCGCGGGTCCGCCGTCGACGACCAGGTCGAGCGCGGCGAGCAGCTCGGGCTCGACGTCCTCGACGCGCGACGGCGCCGGCGCGCCGCGGCGGTTCGCGGACGTCATGGTCACCGGGAACGGCAGTCGCGCCAGCACGCCCGCCGTCGCCGCGTGCGCGGGCAGGCGCACGCCGGTCCAGTCGTCCTCGGCGGCGCCCTCGAGCCCGCGCGGCGTGCCGGGCAACACCAGCGTCAACGGCCCGGGCCAGTAGCGCGCGGCGAGCCGACGCGCCGTCCGCGACACCTCGGGGAAGGCGTCGAGCGCCTCCGCCGTGCCGACGTGCCACGTCCACGGTCGCGGACCGTCGTCGTAGCCCTTCAACCGCGCCAGCTTCGCGAGCGCCTCCGGTCGGTCGACGCGCGCGGCGACGCCGTACACGGTCTCGGTCGGGAGCAGCACGAGGCCGTCGTCCTGCAGCGCGGCTTGGACGCGTTGCACCAGGTCGCCGGTCGGCGCGGCGTCCTCGGCCGCGATGCGCGGGGGTTCGGAGGTCATGGAGGGTCGTGCTGGAGGAGGCCGGGCGCGCGAGGCCCGGCGGCGATGCAGAGCGTATCGGCGCGCGGTCCCGGCTCCAAGCAGGCGCGCGGCGCGAACCCGGACGGCGCCGCGGCGCGCTCCCGCCGGGTGAGGATCCCGCGCCGGTGCGGTACCCTCTCCCGCCGATCGCGCCCCGCCGCGCCTCCCCGCCGATGTCGCCCCAAGAGTCGTCCGCCCCGCCCAGCCCCGAACGCGCCGAGTTCCTCGCGCGCGTCGCCGGCGGTCTGGCGCACGAGATCAAGAACCCGCTGTCGACGATGTCGATCAACCTGGCGCTCCTCGAGGAGGAGTTCCGGCGCGGCGCGGGCCGCGAGGGGGCCGAGCCCTCGGCGCGCGAGCAGCGCTACCTGAAGCGCATCGGCACGCTGCAGCGCGAGGTGCGGCGCCTGGAGAACATCGTCGAGGACTTCCTGCGCTACGCGCGCGGCGGCGTGGTGAACCGCAAGCCGGAGGACCTCTGCGCGCTCTTGCGCGAGGTGCTGGAGTTCGTCGAGCCCGAGGACGAGCGCCAGGAGATCCGCCACCACGTCGAGCTGCCGGCCGCGCTGCCGCTGGTGCGCCTCGACGCCGGGGCGATGCGCCAGGTCGTGCTGAACCTGCTGGTCAACGCGCGCCAGGCGATGCCCGGCGGCGGCGAACTGATCGTGCGCGTGCAGCGCGAGGGCAACTGGGCGCTGTTGACGATCACCGACACCGGCGTCGGCATGAACGAGGAAGAGGTCGCGCGTTGCTTCGACACCTACTGGTCGACGAAGCGCGAGGGGTCGGGCCTGGGCCTCGCGACGGCGCGGCGCATCGTGGAGGAGCACGGCGGCACGATCTCGGTCTTCTCGGAGCCCGGTCGCGGCACGAGCTTCTCGATCGTGTTGCCGCTGGCGGTCGAGATCGCCGGGTCGCGTGAGGCCGCCGAGGCGCGCGCCGAGCGCGAGGCGCCGCGCGAGGTGTCGCTCGACGATGACGACGAAGGAACGGACGGGACGAACGAGGACGAGCGTTGAGCGAGACGAACGACAAGCCGATCCGCGTGCTGGTCATCGACGACGACGAGGGGCACGCCGAGGCGCTCGCCGACGGCCTGGAGCTGGACGGCCACGAGTGCACCGTCGCGCACTCCGCGGAGGAGGGCCTGGGCAAGCTGACCGAGCAAGGCTTCGACGCGGTGTTGACCGATCTGGTCATGCGCGACAAGTCGGGCCTCGAGGTCGTCGAGGAGGCGGCGTCGGTGCAGCCCGACGCGGTGGTGCTCGTGATCACCGGGCACGGTTCGGTCGAGACGGCGGTCGAGGCGATGCGCCTGGGCGCGGCGGACTACCTGACCAAGCCGGTGAACCTGGCCGAGCTGCGCGCCAAGCTGCCGCGCGCCGTCGCCGCCGTGCGCGACCGCCGCGCGCTGGTCGAGCTGTCGCGGCAACTCGACAAGCGCTACGGCTTCGAAAGCATCATCGGCCACTCGCCGGCGATGCAGCGCGTCTTCGAGATGCTGGGCCGCGTCAGCGACACGAGCGCGACGATCCTGATCCTGGGCGAGAGCGGCACCGGCAAGGAGCTCGTCGCGCAGGCGATCCACCGCAACAGCCCGCGCAAGGACAAGCCGTTCGTCGCGGTGAACTGCGCGGCGATGTCGGAAGGGCTGATCGAGTCCGAGCTGTTCGGCCACGTGAAGGGTGCGTTCACCGGCGCGATCTCGTCGAACGAGGGACGCATCCTGTACGCGAGCAGCGGCACGCTGTTCCTGGACGAGGTGGGGGACATGCCGCTCGAGACGCAGGCGAAGCTCCTGCGCGTGCTCGAGACGCGCGAGGTGTTGCCCGTCGGCGGCAACGTCGCGAAGAAGGTCGACATCCGCCTCGTCGCCGCGACGAACCGCGACCTGCGCGAGATGGTCGCCGAGGGCAAGTTCCGCGAGGACCTCCTGTTCCGCCTGCAGGTCGTCACGATCGACCTGCCGCCCCTGCGCGAACGCCAGGGCGACATCCCGCTCCTGATCGAGCACTTCATCAAGGAGTTCGCCGAGGCCCACGGCCGCCCCGTGCGCGGCATCACGCCCGAGGCGCGCACGCTGCTCGTCCGCTACACCTGGCCCGGCAACGTCCGCGAGCTGCGCAACGCGATCGAGAACATGGTGCTGCTGGCGCGCGGCGAGGTGCTCGAGGCGAACGACGTGCCGCACCACGTCACCGGCGAGGGCACGCCCGGCGCGGGCGGCGGCGGCTACCAGCTCGAGGGCCGCTCGCTGGAGGAGGTCGAGCGCGACCTGATCGCGGCGAACCTGAAGCTGATGGACGGCAACCGCGAGAAGACGGCGCGCCTCCTGGGGATCGGCGAGCGCACGCTGTACCGCAAGATCAAGGAGTACGGGCTCCACTGAGCCCGGCGCGCGCCTCCTGCCATTGCGGCAGGGCCCCCGAGGTCGATCCGATGCGGGTGCCATTCTGGCATGGGTGAGTTGCCGGTCCCTGACCGTAACTCTTTGCCATGCAACGCCTTCCGCACGTCGCGCCCCCTGGCACGCTTGTTGTTCTAGCCCGCCGTCGACCGACCAACGAGCGGCGACAGGAAGGACACAGAGCATGAGCAAGAAGATCATCGGTATCGACCTGGGCACCACCAACTCGGTGGTGTCGGTCATGGAAGGTGGGGAGCCCACCGTCATCACGAACGCCGAGGGCGCGCGCACCACGCCCTCGGTCGTCGCGTTCGGCTCCGACGGCAGCCGCCTGGTCGGCGCCGCCGCGCGGCGTCAGGCCGTGACGAATCCGACGCGCACGATCGCGTCGATCAAGCGCTTCATGGGGCGTCGCCACAGCGAGGTCGCCAGCGAGGAGAAGGAGGTCGCCTACAAGCTCGTCGGCGGCCCCGAGGAGCTCGTGAAGGTCGACATCGACGGCAAGTCGTACTCGCCGCCGGAGATCAGCGCGATGGTGCTGCAGCACCTGAAGGAGGCCGCGGAGGCCTACCTCGGCGAGACGGTCGAGCGCGCGGTGATCACCGTCCCCGCCTACTTCAACGACTCGCAGCGCCAGGCGACCAAGGACGCCGGCGCGATCGCGGGCCTGAAGGTCGAGCGCATCATCAACGAGCCGACCGCCGCCACGCTGGCGTACGGCCTGGACAAGAAGGCGTCGGGTCGCGTCGCGATCTACGACCTCGGCGGCGGCACCTTCGACGTGTCGATCCTCGAGATCGGCGACGGCGTCTTCGAGGTGCTGTCCACGAACGGCGACACGCACCTCGGCGGTGACGACTTCGACGAGGCGCTGATCCGCCACGTCGCGGCCGAGTTCCAGAAGGAGTCCGGCGTCGACGTGCGCAAGGACCCGATGGCGCTCCAGCGCCTGAAGGAAGCCTGCGAGAAGGCGAAGTGCGAGCTGTCGAGCGCGACGCAGACCGACATCAACCTGCCGTTCATCACGGCGGACGCGTCGGGTCCGAAGCACCTCGCGATGACGCTGACGCGCTCGAAGTTCGAGCAGCTGACCGAGGACCTCGTCAACCGCACGAAGACGCCCTGCGTCACCGCGCTGAAGGACGCCGGCCTCGACAAGTCGAAGATCGACGAGGTCATCCTGGTCGGCGGTTCGACCCGCATCCCCGCGGTGCAGGCGATCGTCAAGGAGATCTTCGGTCGCGAGCCGAACAAGTCGGTGAACCCCGACGAGGTCGTCGCGGTCGGCGCCGCGATCCAGGGCGGCATCCTGGGCGGCGAGGTCAACGACGTCGTCCTGCTGGACGTCACGCCGCTGTCGCTGGGCATCGAGACCCTCGGCGGCGTCTCGACCAAGCTGATCGAGAAGAACACCACGATCCCCACCAGCAAGAGCCAGGTCTTCTCGACCGCCGCGGACAACCAGCCCGAGGTCGAGATCCACGTGCTGCAGGGAGAGCGCGAGTTCGCGAAGGACAACCGCACGCTCGGCCGCTTCAAGCTGGACGGCATCGCGCCCGCGCCGCGGGGCATGCCGCAGATCGAGGTCTCCTTCGACATCGACGCGAACGGCATCCTGAACGTGAAGGCCGTCGACAAGGGCACCGGCAAGGAGCAGAAGATCACGATCGAGAGCTCCTCGGGCCTGTCGGACGAGGACATCGAGCGCATGGCGCGCGAGGCCGAGGCGCACGCGGAAGAGGACAAGGCGAAGCGCGAGCTCGTCGACCTCAAGAACGAGTGCGAGCAGCTCGTGCACCAGACGGCGAAGCAGCTCGAGGAGCACGGCGACAAGCTCGAGGCGGCGGACAAGGCCGCGATCGAGTCCGCCGGCGAGGCGCTGAAGAAGGCCGCCGAGGGCGACGACAAGACCGCGATCGAAGCCGCGAAGCAGGACTTCCTCACCAAGGCGCAGAAGCTGGGCGAGATCCTCTACGCCCAGGCGCAGGCCGAGGGCGGCGCCCCCGGCGCCGGCCAGGCCCCGCAGCCCGAGGCCTCGGGCGACGACGACGAGGTCGTCGACGCCGACTTCGAGGTGAAGGCCTGACGGCCGCTCGACCCGTCCTTCCGTAACCAACGCACGCGGAGCGGCGTCCCGATGGGGGCGCCGCTCCGCTCGTTGGCGGGTGCGTGGGCGAAGGTACCGTGCCGGGTCCGGCGACCGGGCGACGTCGCCTCCCGTCTCCCGGTCCGCGCGCTCTCGGCACACTCGCGAGGTTCGCTCCCGCACGGCGCCGCGCACGCGCGGACCGCCGACCTCGCGCTCACGCTCGCGCGACGCGCGGCGTACGCCGCTCGCCCGTGGGCACGGTGATTGCCTACCGGCGGGGGGCGATCGCCTCCCGGCGGGGGGGCGATGGCCTGCCGTCGGTAGGGGCTGCGCCCGCCGACACGCCCCCCGCGGTTGAGCGCTCCCCACCGCTCCCGTACCCTCCTGCCCCTCGTGATCACCGTACAGAACCTGACCCGCCGTTTCGGCGGTCTCACCGCCGTCGACGACCTCTCGTTCTCCGTGGAGAAGGGCGAGGTCGTCGGTTTCCTCGGCCCCAACGGCGCCGGCAAGTCGACGACGATGCGCATCCTGACGGGCTTCCTGCCCGCGACGTCGGGGGCCGCGTCGGTCGCCGGCTTCGACGTGTTGCGTCAGTCGATGGAGGTGCGCAAGCGCATCGGCTACCTGCCGGAGACCGTGCCGCTGTACCCCGAGCACCGCGTGCGCGAGATGCTCGACTTCCAGGGGCGGCTGCACGGCATGTCGGCCAAGGAGCGCAAGGAGCGCGTCCCGCGCGTGCTCGAGCGCGTCGGCGTCCTGGACCGCGCCGAACAGCTCGTCGGCACCCTGTCGCGCGGCCTGAAGCAGCGCGTCGGCCTGGCGGTCGCGCTCCTGCCCGACCCCGAGGTGCTGATCCTGGACGAGCCGACCAGCGGCCTCGACCCCTTGCAGCGCGTCGAGGTGCGCACGCTGCTGCAGGAACTCGCCGCCGAGCACACGGTCCTGCTGTCGTCGCACATCCTGCCCGAGGTCGAGGCCGTCTGTCCGCGCGTCATCATCCTGCACCAGGGACGCATCGCCGCGCAGGGCACGCAGGCCGAGATCCTGGCCGGCGTCGGCCGCGGCGCGCACGTGCGCATGGAAGCGGTGACGCCGGACGTCGCCGAGGCGCAACGCCTGCTCGCCGCGATCCCCGGCGTGGCGCGCGTCGACGAACGCGGCCGCCTGGGCATCCACCACGTCTACGAGGTCTTCGCGAGCGAGGACGTGCGCGAGGACGTCGGCGCGCTCGCCGCGATGAAGGGCTGGGCGCTGCGCGAGCTGTCGTGGTCGCAGCCGAGCCTCGAGGAGCTCTTCGCCGGCATCGCGCTGGGGCTCGGCGGCGAGCACGCGGGCGCGTCGAGCGCGACGCCGCCGGTCGCGCCGAACACGCCGGTCGCCGCGAGCGGCCCGGTCGGGCTCGAGATGCACCCCGGCGGCGGCGACGCGGGCGCCGCGTCGCAGGCGACGCCGCCCGCGCAACCCGCGCGCGTGCTCTCGCCCTTCGAGTCCGCCGCGTCCCCCGCGTCCCCCGAGACGCAGACGCCGCCGCCGCAGACGCCGCAGACGCCGCGCACCGCCGGCGACGGCGACGGCCCCGCGCTCGGCGAACCCGGCAAGCCCGCGCAACCCTTCGTGCTGAACCCCTTCGAGGGCGCGCCCGGCCGCGACCTGTCGCGCCCCTCGCCCCGCGAGGACGGCGAGTGAGAGGCGTCGCCGTGATCCTGCGGCGCGAGCTCGCGGGACTCTTCCTGTCGCCGCTCGCGTGGATCCTGCTCTGCGTCGGCCTCTTCGTCGTCGGCTGGAACTTCACGACGCAGATCGAGGGCGCGCGCGGCGACGTCTTCGTCGGCATGCAGTTCGCCGCCGGCGGACCGCTCTACTGGGGCGTGATGATCTTCCTGCCGCCGCTGATCACGATGCGCATGATCAGCGAGGAAGCGCGCACCGGGATGCTCGAGTTCCTGCAGACCGCGCCGGTCACCGACACGGCGGTCGTGGTCGGCAAGTTCCTCGCGGCCTGGGGCTTCATGGCGTTGTTCTGGTCGTGCCTGCTCGTCTACGGGCTCGCGATCGACCTGCTCGGCGTCGACCCCGACTGGGGGGTGGTGCTGGGCGGCTACCTCGGCGCGGTGTCTGTCTCGGCGCTGTTCTGCGGCGTCGGCCTGCTGTGCAGCGCGATGACGTCCACGCCGCTGCTCGCGGCCTTCTTCGGCATCATCGCGAACATCGTCGCGATCCGCCTGCCGCAACTCGCCGCGCTGCCGAAGGCTAAGTGGCTGACCTGGAGCAGCGGCCAGCTCGACCTGGTCAGCGGCATGCAGCGCAGCTGGTTGATCGGCGTGTTCGACTCGCAGGTCGCCGTGCTGTTCGGCGTGTGGACCGCGCTGTTCCTTTTCCTGTGCGTGCGCGCGGTGGAGGCCCGGCGGTGGCGGTGACGGACGGCGAGCTGCGCGGCACGAACCGCTGGACGCGCGCGCGCATCGGCGCGGGCGTCGCGCTGAACGTCGCGCTGGCCGTCGCGGCGGCCTTCGGGCTGACCGTGCTCGCGGGCCGCCCCAGCGCGCGCGTGCGCGTCGACCTGACCGCCGACCAGCGCAACCGCCTGGATCCGGCGACCGAGTCGGTCCTGTCGCAGCTGCCCGAGAAGGTCCAGGTCGACGTGTTCTTCCGCCCGGAGGCGCAACCGTTGACCGCGGCCTTCGCCGAGGCGCAGTCGCGCATGTACGACGTGCTGCTGCTGGCCGCGGACACGCGCCCGGACAAGCTGAAGCTCGTGCAGCACGACCTGTCGGGCGCCAGCACCGGCGACTCGGTCGTCGAGCAACGCATGGCCGAGCTGGGCGTCGACCGCGTCAACGTCTTCGTCGTCTCGGCGGGGGACCGGCGCGTGGTCGTGCCGATCTTCGGCGAGGTCGCGGAGTTCGACATCGGCTTCATGGGGCAGGACCCCGCGCAGCGGCGGCTGCCGTCGATGATCTCGTTCCGCGGCGAGGAAGCGCTGCTCGAGGCGCTGTTGCAGGTCAGCCTGACCGACGCGCCCGCGGTCTACTTCTCCTACGGCCAGGGCGAACCCGACCTCTACGGCGACGAGTCGGTCGACCTGGGCAAGCTGCACAGCGAGCTGGTCGCCGACGGCTTCCGCGTCGCGCGCTGGACGCCGGCCGAGGACGGGCCGATCCCGGACGACGCCGCCGTGCTGGCGGTGATGTCTCCCAAGCAACCCTTCGACGCGAACGAGTCCGAGTGGGTCCGCGCGTTCCTCGAGCGCGGCGGCGGGCTGGTGCTGGCGGCGAACCCCTTCGCCGGCGGCGACGCGGACGTGGTCGGCGCGCTGGCTCGCGACTACGGCGTGGTGGTCGGCCCCGGCGTCGTCTGCTCGCCGTACCGCTCCGCGACCGGCGGCCTGGTCGAGGGCGACGCGCAGGTCGCGGGGCTGACGATCCTGCCGGACGCGATGAACCGCGACCACGCGATCACCGCGCCGCTGCGCCGCGCGGGGCGGCCGGTGCGCCAGAACTTCTCGCGCCCGCTGGAGCTCTCGCGCGCGCCCGACCGCGGCCTGCTCGCCGACCTCTTCGGCACGCTGCCGGGCCAGTCGTGGGTCGAGGCGCCGGCGCCGGGCGAGGACGCGAACTGGGCGTACGACGAGGACTCCGAGCGCCTGGGCGCCTACCTGCTCGCCGCGACCAGCGTGTTCCCGCCGCAGCGCGACGGCGCGTTCGTCCCCGAGGCCGTGCAGCGCGAGCGCCCCGAGTGCCGCCTGTTCGTCGCCGGCTCGCACTTCGTCTTCTCCAACGGCAACTTCGCGACGAACCGCGACTTCGCGCGGAACGTGTTCAACTGGGCGACCAGCCGCGAGTTCCGCGCGCGCATCTCGCCGCGCAGCATCGAGGACCGGCGCTTCCCGCTGGGCGCCGACGACTCGCTGCACCGCCTGCACCTCGTCAGCAGTTACCTGTTGCCCCTGCTGGCCACGGCCGCCGGCTGCTACGTCGCGTGGCGCCGCCGCCGCAACCCGCTCCGAAGCCAATGAACCTCCGCACCAGCTTGTTCCTCGTCGTGTTGCTCGGCGTCGTCGCCTTCTTCGTGTTCCGCGAGGACCCGGAGACGTCGGTCGTCGAGGGCGGCGCCCCTACGCGCCTGTTCGACGGTCTGGAGGCGAACGACGTCGTGCGCCTGCGCCTCGAGCACGTCGAGCGCGGCCTGCAGCTCACGCTCGAGCAGCGCGATGGCCGCTGGTGGATCGTCGACCCTGTCGAACACCCCGCCGACAGGGGCGTCGTCGACTTCCTGAAGAGCGTCGTCCAGCACAACCTGATCGTGCCGTTGACCGACGAGTCCGCGACCGCCGCCGACCTGGGCTTCGAGCCGCCGCAGGCCGTCATCGAAGTGACGACGCGTTCGCAGGACGGCGAGGAGCGCGAGCAGCGCGTCGAGCTCGGCCTGGCCGACTTCGACCAGACGCACGTCTACGTCCGCAAGGACGGCGAGATGGGGCGCACGGTGCGCAACCTGCTGAACACGATGATGCGCAACCTGGACGAGTTCCGCTCGCAGCGTGCCATCCAGCTGGACGCCGGCCGCGTCGTGGAGCTGCACCGCACCGGATACGAGCAGCCCGGTATCGGGTTCGATCGCATCGACCTGACGCTGTCCGCCTTCCGCGACGGTCCGCGGTGGGTCGCGACGGCGCCGCTCAACGCCGCGCTCGACCCGCGCGTGATGGACGCCCTGTGCGGCGCGGCGACCTTCCTGCCGATCCGGCGCTTCGTCGTCGACGTGCCGGACGACGCGGAGCCCTTCGGGTTGGACCAGCCGTGGTGGCGCGTCGCGCTCAACACCTACGGCGGCGAGGAGCACGCGCTCCTGTTCGCGCGCCCCGCGGTCGATCACGGCAGCTGGTTCATGCAGCGCGAGGGGCAGACCGCGATCATGGAGGTGCTCGGCACCTCGCTCGACCCGCTGATGCAACCCTTCGACGCGCTGCTCGACACGCGCGTTCTGCAGTTCCCGAAGAGCGACGTGCGCGAGCTGGAGTACGAAGGCACGGGCGGCCGCTACCGCCTGCGCCTCGGGCAGGAGGGCTGGAAGATCCAGGACCACGCCGACGACGACTGGGGCGACGCGGCGATCGCGGACGCCACGCTCGTCGCGGACTTCCTGGACCGCCTGACGCAGACGACCCTGCGCGCGCCGCGCTGGGGCGACGACGCGCCGACCCTCGACGCGCGCGGGCGCCTCGTGATCGCCACGACGGAGGACCGCGTCGCGCTGTCGCTGGGCGCCGACCCGTTCCTGGTGCAGCGCGAGGGCGAGGACGTCGTGTTCGAGGGCGAACCGTGGCTCGTGGACCGCCTCGAAGCACCGACCGCGACGTGGCGCAGCCTGCAACTGCTGTCGGTCGACGAGGTCCGCGTGCAGGCGCTCGAGCTGTCGCGCGAGGGCGTGACCAAGCGCTGGGAGCGCTCGCTCGACCACGGCATCTGGACGCGCGCCGGGTCCGACGAGGAGGACCGCGACGTGCTGAAGGTCATGGACGGCCTCCTGTTCCTGCGCGGCAAGGGCGCGCTGCCGCCCGGCACCGGCCCGCTGGCGCGCCCGATCGACGGTCGCTTCGTGATGGACGACGGCACCGAGGTCGCGTTCCGCGTCGGCCTCGCCCAGGACGACCGCGGCGTGCTGCGCGAAGCGGGGGAGGCGGGCGAGCGGCGCGCGCTCCTCGCCTACCAGGGCCTGCACCCGCGGCTGGCGGGATTGCTCGCCGACTAGGCGATTCGCGCGCTGGACGCGGGCAGCGGGCGAGCGTATCGTGCGCCCCTAACGGAACCCGAACGGCGAGGAGGCGAGGGGATGCGCGACCGCAGCGCTCAGGACGACGATCCGGAGACGGCACCGACGGTGGAGCCGGCACCGACGGAAGATACGGGGGCGGAGATGAGCGACGCGGACGCGGCCTCGTCCGCGTCGGCGAAGCACCCGCGCGCCGGCCGCCGCACGCGCACGTCGCGCGGCGGCGTGCTGTCGATCGTGCGCGGCCTGCGCTCCGACGCCGAGCTGTCCGTCGGCTTCGAGCACTGGCGCGAGACGCCGGCGCGGCCCGCGCGCACGGCGGACTTCCCCGCTCGCCTCGACGCGCGCCTCGTCGACCTGTTGAAGGCGCGCGGCTTGACGGAGCTGTACGTCCACCAGGCGCGCGCGATCGAACACGCGATGGACGGGCGCGACGTGCTCGTCGCGACGCCGACCGCGTCGGGCAAGACGCTGTGCTACACGCTGCCGGTGATGCAGGCGCTGCTCGAGTCGGGCGGCGCGGCGCGCGCGCTGTTCCTGTTCCCGACGAAGGCGCTCAGCCAGGACCAGTCGACCGGCCTCGCGGCGCTCGTGCAGGAGCTGGGCGCCGACTGGCACGCGTTCACCTACGACGGCGACACGCCGCCGTCGGTGCGCCGCACGCTGCGCGACCGCGGGCACATGATCCTCACCAACCCGTGGATGCTGCACCAGGGCATCCTGCCGAACCACTCGAAGTGGGCGGAGCTGTTCCGTGACCTGCGCTACATCGTCATCGACGAGGTGCACACGATGTCGGGCGTGTTCGGGTCCAGCGTCGCGAACGTGCTGCGGCGGCTCGTGCGCATCGCGAAGCACTACGGCAGCGACCCGAAGTTCCTGTGCTGCTCGGCGACGATCCGCGACGGAGCGGACCACGCCGAGCGCTTGATCGGCAGGCGGCCCGAGCTGGTCGACGACGACGGCTCGCCGTGCGGCGCGCGCGTGTTCGGCGTGTACAACCCGCCGATGTTGAACCCGGTCGCGGGCCTGCGGGCGAACGCGCTGGAAGAAGCGCGGCGCCTGGCGCGGCACCTGTGCGGATCCGGCCACCAGACGATCTTCTTCTGCAAGCGCCGCACGGCGGTCGAGGTGCTGACGCGCTACCTGAAGGAGGGCGCGGGCGACCTGGGGTTGCGTCCCGGCGAGATCCGCGGCTACCGCGGCGGGTACCTGCCCGACCTGCGGCGCGAGATCGAGGCGGGCTTGCGCTCGGGCGAGGTCAAGGTCGTCGTGTCGACGAACGCGCTCGAGCTGGGCATCGACATCGGCGCGCTCGACGTCGCGTGCCTGGTCGGCTACCCCGGCTCGCAGGCGTCGTTCTGGCAGCGGGCCGGTCGCGTCGGGCGGCGCAACAAGCCCAGCCTGGTCGTGCAGATCGCGCAGTCCGATCCCGTCGACCAGTTCCTGGCGCGGCACCCCGGGCACCTGTTCGGCGCGCCGAAGGAGCGCTTGGGCCTGGACCCCGACAACCTCGTGCTGCTGTCGGAACAGCTGAAGTGCGCCGCCTTCGAGCTGCCGTTCCGCGCGCGGCCGGACGGGACGCTCGACGACCCGGCCTACGGCGACGTCCCCGGCGC
>JAUHYB010000295.1 GCA_030426745.1 bacterium | reverse complement strand
ACGCGGCCGGCGACGAGCATGCCCGTGCCGCGCCAGACGCGACGCAGCACCCCGGCGCCGTCCGCCGCCGCCGCTCCGCTGTCCGTCGCGACCATGCGGCGCCCAGGATACGGTCGCGCGCGCCGGAGCGACGCGCGGGATCGCGATTCGCTAGGATCCGAAGCGGCGGGACTGCCGCCGGCGACCGTACACCCCGCGACCGAGGAGGCGCGCGACGATGGGCGACGAGAAGGACTTCACGATCCTCTTCCACGCGAAGAACCGCCAGGAGATGGAGCTCGGCAAGCAGCTGCTCGAGGGCGCGGGGATCCCGGTCGTCGTGGGCGCGTCGGACCGCGTCGAGATGCTCGAGGTGCTGGTGGGCTCGTCGGCGGAGGGGCAGCTGACGATCGCGGTGCCGAAGGACCGCTTCGACGAGGCGAGCGGGTTGATCGAGGACGCGTGGGGGCCGGACGCGCTGTCGGGGAGGTGAGGGTCGGGGGGTTGCCGGCGACCGGCGACCGGCAGGTGGAGATGCGGTGCCAGGCACCTTCCTCCGGAACAGCGGACCACCGATGAGAATCGCCGCAGGCGATTCTCATCGGTGGTCCGCTATTCCGGAGGAAGGTGCCTGGCACCGTATCTCCGTGTCACCGAATCTCCGTCTACGCGCTCGCCAGGCTCGCCTCCAGGCGCTTCGCGACGACCTCGGTGAACGCCTTCGTCCCGAGCTGCCCGCCGATGTCGCGCGTGCACTCGCCGTCCGCGATCGCGCCGAGCAGGCCTTCCTTCAGCGCGTCCGCCGCGGCCGGCTCACCCAGGTGGCGCAGCATGTTCGCCATCGCCAGCAGCGCCGCCGTCGGGTTCGCCAGGTCCTTGCCCGCGATGTCGGGCGCGGTGCCGCCCGCCGGGTCGAACATCGCCGTGGTGATGTTGCCGTCGTCGTCGAAGGCGTAGCTCGCGCTGTCGCCCAGGCCGATCGAGCCGATCAGGCCGCACGCCGTGTCCGACAGGAAGTCGCCGTACTCGTTCGGCGTCACGATCACGCCGTAGCGCTCGGGGTTCATGATCAGGCCGGCGAGCAGCGCGTCGAAGAGCTCGCGGCGGTAGGGGACCGTCGGGTAGTCCTGCGCGACGCGGTCGGCGACCTCCTCGAACAGGCCGTCGGTCTCCTTCTGGATCGTCCACTTCGACGACGACACGACGCCGGTCCCGCGCACCATCGCGAGCTTGAACGCGAAGCGCGACGCGTGCTTGCACGGACCGCGCGAGATCACGCGCAGGCTGACCGCGGTGTCCGGCCCGACGCGACGACCGGCGTCCTCGTAGGTGCCGCCCGTCGCGATGCGCACGACGTCGATGTCGAGCTGCTGCTTGAAGTTCGTGTGGATGCCCGGGATCGTCCGCACCGGGCGGTGGATCACCGCGAACTTGCAGCGGTCGCGCAGCACCTTGTTCGGGGACTCGCGCGTCGTCGCCGTCGGGTACTTGATCGACGTCCCGTGCTCCAGCATCAGCGCGACCGCCTCGTCGTAGCACTGCACGCCGCCCGCGCAGCGCGCCTCGTCGGACAGGTCGACGGGCACGAACAGCAGGCGGAAGGGCAGGCTCTCGGCGACGCGGTGGACGCTCTCGGAGAGCTCTGCGGAGATGCCGTCGCCCAGGAGTTCGACGATCGTGTACTGCTTCTCGGTCATGGCCGGAGGGGCCCCGGTGGGGCTCGGAGGTGGTGGTGGCGGGTCCGCGGAGGGCCTCGAGGGGCCTCGGGAGGCCGGAATTCGGCCCGTGCCCGCGGCGATCGAGGCGAATAGGATAGCGAGCGATGTCGAATCGCGCAGCCCTCGTCGCCCGCTCCCTCGGCGCGTTCGTCCTCGCGACGGCGGCGCTCTCCGCGCCGGCGCCCGGGCAGACGGGCGGGCCGGCCGCGCCCGACCACCGGCCGTGGTGGAGCGTCACGCTGACCGAGAACTCCGACTTCGCGGCGCCGCCCGCGAGCGCCGCGCCGGACGCCGTGCCGTCGTGGCGGGTCGTGGCCGGGGCGCCGCGGGTGGAGCGGCGCGCCGTCGAGGCCGCGGGCGGGCCCGCGACGATCGGCACGCTCGTCCTGCCCGCGGGGTCCGTCGTGGAACAGCCGATCGCGCTGCCGGCGGAGTCCGTCCGCTGGATGACGCTCCACGTGCACAACGAGGACGCGAACACGGTCGTCGTCGTCGGCGACGAGGCCGGGCGGGAGGTGCGCCTGTCGATCTCGAGCCCCGACGACCGGAAGCGCGCGCGGTCGGAGCCGGGCGCGCCGGACATCGGCGAGATCATCGACCTCGCGTCGCTCGACGGGTGGGGCGGCGCGCCGCCCACGCCGCGGCTGCGGCTGCGGGTCGAGGTCGCGGACGGCGCCGAGGAGACGCGCGTCGGCATGGTGCGCGTCGAGACGCGCTTCGACGTGCCCGACGAAGCGGCCCTGCGCGCCGAGCTGGTCGCCGAGCTCGACTGGATCTTCTCCCTCTGGCTCGAGCGCGGCCTCGACCGCGTCGGCCCGCGCGAGACGGCGTTCCTGTCGACGGCCTTCGACGCGCTGACCGGCGCGCCGCTCGCGTACCTCGACGGCGGCGCGCACCCGTTCTACGCGCTGCTCGGGCGCGCGCTGCAGGTCGAGCCGAACGCGCGCTGGCGCGCGGCCTACGACGCCTACCTGACGGACCTCTTCGCGCTCGCGTTCCACCCGGACACCGGCCTGCCGCGCGTGTGGAACGTGCGCAGCGACCAGCCGGACGACGAGACGCCGCGCGAGGTCGCGTACGCCTTCGGGCACCTCCTGGACATCGCCGAGGACGGGCCGGAGGAGTGGCGCGATCGCGCGCTCGCGCAAGCCGTGCGCATCGGCGACGCCGTGCTCGCGAAGGGCGTGCTGCCCGACGGCGAGGTCGCGGCGCGCTACCGGCCGCGCGACGGCGAACCGAACACCTCGTACCCGCCGCTGCGTCGCCTCGACGTGCCGGCCGAGCTCGCGCGCCTCGGCGCCATGACCGGCGACGACCGCTACACCGCCGCCGCGCGCGACGCCTTCGCGCAGTTCGAGTTCACGCACTTCTGGCCGGGCAACTGGGAGGCGATCGACCCGGGCTTCGACGACAACTACGGCCACTACGGCGCGCGCGCCGTCGAGGCGTGGGAGGCGCACCCGGACGAGGCGGCGTTCCGCAACGTCGCGGAGGGCGGCGCGCGGCACTACATGCCGATCTGGCGCGACGCGCTGCAGCTGGGCGGGAACATCGCGGCGGACCAGGTGCGCTGCTGGCGCATCCTGCGCGACGTCGCGGAGCTCGAGCCGTCGCTGACGGAAGCGGTCGCTGACCTGGTCGAGCTCGCCGCGCGCAACCACTACCGCGGCCAGCAGTACGCCGACGGCACCTGGGGCGACGTGACGATCTACCGCTTCGATCCGAAGGCGCACCTGGAGGTCGGCGACCTGCCGGGTCTGCCGCGCAACCTGGTCGAGGGGCTCGCGTTCGCGCACGACGCGGACCTGGGCCTCGACACGCCGGAGATGCGCGCGCTGTTCACCAGCGCGTTCCGCGTGTCGCGCGACCACTACAAGCGCGAGTTCGGCTACCTGTCGACGCGCACCGAGTCGCCGGGCGCGAACCCGGCGGGCGGCGGCGTGCGCCTCGCGCCCGGGCTGGTGGAGATGCTGCACCAGCTGGAGGACTCCGCGCGTTGAGCACGCCGCTGCTCGTCGCGGCGCTCGTCGAGGGCGAACGCGTGCGCCTGCGGGAGGCGCGCGAGAGCGACGCGGCGACGGCCTTCGACCTGCTGCACGGCAACCACGACGTGCTCGACTGGTTGATCTGGGACGGGCCGAACGAGGTCGACGAGCTGCGCGAGTGGTACGCGATGTGGCGCAACGACACGCCGGGCGGCACGAACTACCACTTCGCGATCGAGGACCGCGCCGAGGGCACCTTCCTGGGCACGCTCGGCATCCGCTTCGAGGGGCACGCCGGGCAGGGCGACGTCGGCTACTGGGTGCGCAGCGACGCGTGGGGGCGCGGGATCGCGACGGAAGCGGTGCGCCTGGCGAACTGGCTGGGCTTCCGCCACCTGCAGTCGGTCCTGCACTACGCGACCGTCTTCGTCGGCAACGACGCGAGCGCGCGCGTGCTGGTGAAGAACGGCTACGTCGAGGACGAGGCCGGCGCGTCGAAGGTCGCGAAGGGGGGGGAGCTGGTCGAACGCCGCTTCTTCTCGATCTCCCGCCGCGCGTGGGCCGCGCGCGAGGGGAGCTGGGAGCCGCGGTTCAGCGTGGTGGAGCTGGAGTGAACCTGCCGTGGAGCCGCTGCCGGAGGGGCGGCGCCGAGAGCGCCGTGCCCGAAGGTACCGTGCCGGGTGCAGAATCGTCGGGTTAGCGAGCAGCGGCGGCCGTGAGGCCGCCGCTGCTCGCTA
>JAUHYB010000294.1 GCA_030426745.1 bacterium | reverse complement strand
TACACCTTCCAGAACCCGCAGACGATCCAGCCCGACCACAGCAGCCTGAACTCGGCGATCTGGGTCGCGCACGAAGGCGCGCTGGACCCGGTGGACAACCAGCCCGGCCCGGCCGGTACGCCGGCGCTCTCGAAGCTCGAGATCGTCTCCGGCTTCGTCGGTCCGATCGCGCTGAACGCGCAGTCGCTGCTGATCCCGAACTTCCGGGACATGGCATACGGCGTGCGGGTCTCGCTGGGGCCGAACTCCCTCGCGGGCATCCCGGTCGACCTGGCGTTCGACAACCTGCGGAACTTCAGCGGGATGACGAACTACTACACCAACAACTACAGCGCCGGCTTCCCCGCGACGGTGAACGGCAAGGCGCTGGCGCGTCAGGTCGGCAACGCGATCCGCGCGAGCAACTCGCCGTCCTACGTGTTCATCGCGGTCCCGAACCCGCAGCAAGGCTCCGAAGGACTGGTCCAGGTGATCAGCACCGACGGCTTCAGCCTGGTGGACACGAACCCCTACGAGGACGGCGTCCAGTCGATCGAAGTGACCGGGGCCACGGTCATGATGGACTACTTCCGTCAGTGACCGCCGCGCGGCCGGGGCGTGAGCGACGACCGCTCGCGCGCCGGCCGCGAACCGACGCCTCCGGACCCCTCCTCGCTCCCTCAATCCAGCGAACCATGGCACACCTGCGCCTTCCCCTCCTCGCTCTCGGGCTCTCCGCCGGCCTCGTCGCGTCCTGCGGCGGCAGCAGCAGCGGCTCTTCCGGCTCGGGCGGCAGCACCGCGGGCAACTCGCTCAACCTGACCTCGGTCAGCAACGGCTTCGGCGACATCCTCCCGTTCCGCACGCGTCGCGTGGTGAACGGCGCGCCGACCAGCGAGATCATCTCCATCGACTCGATGGACGCGCTGCTGGCGAACGTGCGGGCGAACAACCCGGTGCTGACGCCGGCGCGCTTCCCCTCGACGGCGATCGTCCCGGGCTCGCAGCCGGGCAACCACTACTTCGTGGCCAAGTTCGACCGGGCGCTCGACATCGACTCGGTCCTGTCCGACCTGCCCTCCGACGAGGGCCTGTCCGGCACGATCAGCGTCATCGCGCTCGACCCGGACACCGGGACCACGACGCCGGTCTCCGGCCGCGCGTTCATCAACGGCAAGACGTACGCCGGCACGCCGACGGGCACGCCGCTGCGGACCCCGCTGCAGGAGTGGGTCGTGCGCGACGGCGGCGCGACCGTGGCGAACCCGGCGATCGACAACGACCTCGACGGCATCCCCGACGGCCTGGGCTTCCCCGGCACGCAGAGCGAGTTCGCCGGCGCGTCCGCGATGTTCGGCGAGAACACCTTCGTGTTCGTCGCGGACTCGGACGGCAAGCTGTCCACGCACGAGACCTTCCCCACGGGGCTGGAGCTGCGCCTGGTCGTCAGCCGTCAGGTCTACGCCGCGTCGGGCCAGCAACTCGCCAACCAGGCGAAGGCCTGCTCGACGGTCGGGGCGGACCTCCTCCAGCCGGAGGCGAGCTTCACGCCCGCGCCCGAAGCCGCGCTGCGCGCGTTCCCGCGGATCGTCGACTCGAACGGTGACGCCGATCCGCAGACGGACATCGAGATCCAGTTCACCGAGCCGATCCAGCCCTTCTCGCTCGGCACGATGGCGGTCGATGCGGTGCCCGGCCTCTCGCCGGCCTTCAGCGTCGTGTTCGGTCCGGACACCGCGCGCACGAACGTGCCCTGCTCGATCCGTCCGATCAGCCACCTCGACCTGGCGACCTACGTGCTGACCCCGGTCTTCCCGTTCCCCGGCGAGGGCCCCGAGTTCGCCCAGTGCGGCGTCTTCAACCAGGTCGACCTGTCCGTCTTCGGCGGACAGTTCCGTGACCTCACGGAGAACCTGAACACGCGCACGGGCAACTCGAGCTTCTTCGTCGGTGAGGGTCCCGGCATCGTCAACGCGCCGGTCACGCCGGACGCGATCTACGTCGGTCGCGGCGGCAGTGACCCGGGCATGTCGATCATCGACCTGAACGGCTTCGGCGGCGGCACGGGCAACCCGACCTTCGATCCGTTCAACCCGGTGATCGAGGGCAACTCGAACTTCCCGAACAACCCGAACCTGCGGTTCCAGGGCGGCTCGCTGAGCCCGCCGATCTCCGCCGGCACCTGCACGATCAACGGCGGCTCGGCGGGCGTGTTCACGCTGACCAAGGACTCGTCGCTGCTCGACAAGGTCGCGCGCGATCCGATCCTGCGCAACACGAGCGACATGATGCTCGGGTACGGCCTGGACACGACCTACAACAACGGCCCGTCGCCCTTCGGCTGCCAGGGCGGAGGCGGCAACCTCTGCGCGAACTCCGGCCTGAAGCAGGTCTCGATCACGATCGACAGCTCCGTGATCAACCCGTCGACGGGTACGGCGCAGAACGGCAACCAGGTGCTCGTGGACGGCGGACCGAACCTCGTGTCGTGGTCGCCGCACCCGAACCCGCCGCCGCTCCTGTTCCCGCCCCTGTGCGTGTCGCCGTTCATCGGCGGCCAGGAGCCGACCGCGATCGACGCGGGCCTCCCGAACCTGCTGGTGGGCGGCAACGCCTTCGGCAACCCGGAACTCGGCATCCCGCCGGACGGCCTGATCGCCTCGCAGGGCGTGACCTTCTTCCAGGGCCCGTCGCGCGCCGGCACGACGCCCTGCCCGACCTTCGGCATGCGCCAGCAAGTCGGCCACTTCCTGTACGTGGTCGACCGCAGCCGCCGCGAGGTCGTGATCCTGAACTCGAACCGGATGACGGTCATCGACCGCATCCTGCTGCCCGACCCGACCAGCCTGGCGATGAGCCCGAACCTGGACGTGCTGGCGGTGACGAACCAGTCGACCGACCTGGTCACGCTGATCGACACGGATCCGGGCTCGGTGACCTTCCACGAGGTCATCAAGACGGTGCTCGTCGGTGATGGCCCGCGCGGCATCGCGTGGGACCCGGGCAACGAGGACGTGCTGGTCTGCAACGAGGCCGCGAACTCGGTGTCGATCATCTCCGCGTTCAACCTCGAGGTGCGCAAGGAGGTCTTCGCCAACCTGACGCAGCCCTTCGACGTCGCCATCACGCCGCGCCAGTCGAACTTCGGCTTCCAGCGCAACGTGTACTTCGGCTACGTCCTGAACCGCACCGGCGAGGTCTCGATCTTCGAGTCGGGCCCGAACACCGTGAACGGCTGGGGCTACGACGACATCATCGGCGTCACCACCGAGCGCTTCCTGAACCCGAAGGGCATCCAGCCCGACATCCTCGAGCTGCGCAGCGGCGTGTGGGTGTTGCACGAGGGTCCGCTCGACCCGGCGACCGGTCAGCTCGTCGGCACGTCGACGGAAGGCGCCGCGACGAACCTGGTGGTCGACAGCGGCACCGTCGGCCCGATCGCGCTCACCGTGCAGTCGGCGCAGATCCCGAACTTCCGCGACATGAACATCGCGATCAAGGTCTCGATGGGTGAGGAGCGCCTCTCCGGCGTCCCGGTCGACATGGCGTTCGACAACCTCCTGAACCTCGGCGCGGTGATCAACTTCCAGACCTCCTTCAGCGCCGGCACGCCGGTCCCGCTGAACGGCAAGGCGCTGGTCCGTTCGACCCTGAACACGAACACGGCGGCGCCCGTCAGCGTCCCGCGCTTCGCGTTCTTCGCGGTCCCGAACCCGCAGCAGAGCTCGGGCGTCGTCGACGTCGTGCTGATGGACGGCCCGTTCCTGCGCTACGACACGAACGCCTACGAGGACGGCGTCCAGTCGATCCCGGTCGAGGACTGCCAGGTCCTGATGGACTACTTCCGACAGTAGTCGGTCCGCCGCGCGCCTCGCGAGGCGCGCGACGAGGAGCGAGCGGCGCCCGGCGATGCCGGGCGCCGCTCGCTTCGTTCGCGGCGTCCCGCCCCCGGTCCCCGCCGCCCCCCGGGAATCCGCCGCGTCCGTGGGGCGCGCGGACCTCGCGCGCTATGCTCTGCCGCCCATGCCCGAACCGACCCAGGTCCGCTCGATGTTCTCGCGCATCGCCGGGAAGTACGACCTCCTGAACCGCAGCCTGTCGCTCGGGATCGACCAGCGCTGGCGGCGGCGCGCGCTCGCGCGGGCGGGGGAGGTCGCGGGGCGGGACGTGGTCGACGTGTGCTGCGGCACAGGCGACCTGGCGGCGCTGTTCGCGGAGCGCGGCGCGCGGGTGGTCGGCGTGGACTTCACGCCGGAGATGCTGGAGCACGCGCCGCCGAAGGTGTCGGCGCGGGACCACGCGGTCTTCGTGCACGGGGACGCGCTGCGCCTGCCGCTGCCGGACGACTCGGTCGACGTCGCGACCGTCGCCTTCGGCATCCGCAACGTCGCGGACCGACGTGAAGGGCTGGCCGAGATGGCGCGCGTCGTGCGCCCCGGCGGCGTCGTCATCGTGCTGGAGTT
>JAUHYB010000293.1 GCA_030426745.1 bacterium | reverse complement strand
ACAGGCGGATCTTGCGCACGTAGCCCTCGGCGCTGGCGCGGATCGCCTCGACCTCCTCGTCGGTCACCCGACGCAGCACCTTCGCGGGCACGCCCGCGACCAGCGATCGCGGCGGCACCTCGAAGTTTTCGCGCACGACGGCGCCCGCGGCCACGATCGACTCCTCGCCGATCACCGAGCCGCCCAGCAACACCGACCCCATGCCGATCAGGCAGCGGTCGCCGACCTTCGCGCCGTGCAACACGACGCGGTGACCGATCGTGACCTCCTCGCCGATCTCGTTCGGCACGCCGGTGTCGGCGTGGATCATCGTCAGGTCCTGCACGTTCGTGCGCCGGCCGATGGTGAGCGGCGCGTCGTCGCCGCGCACCACGCAGCCGAACCAGATGCCGACGTCCTCGGCCAGCCTGACGTCGCCGGTCAGCGTCGCGTTCGTCGCGGCGTACGCGCCGTCCAGGACCGGGCGGAACAGGCCCTCGCGCGGGTAGGCGGGTTCGTTCGAAGCAGCGTGGGTCATGGCAGCAACCCGGGCGCCGCGCCGTCCGGCACGACGAGCTCGGGGTAGTTCAGGAAGAGCGCGAGCATCAGGCCGTTGTGCGCGGCGTGCATCGCCCACGAAGCGTAGAGCCGGCGCGTGCGCAGCGCGACGGCGCCCAGCATCAGGCCCAGCACGAAGATCGGCAGGAAGGCCGACGTGCCGTGCAGGATCGCGAAGACGAACGCCGTCAGCACGACGCCGCCGCGGTCGTGGAAGTTCTGCACCAGGAACGGCTGCAGGAAGCCGCGGAACAGGAACTCCTCCAGGAAGGGCACGACGACGATCGCGAGCACCAGCGCGAGCGCCAGCGGGCCGCCCTCGAGCTCCGCGAAGCGCAAGAGCACCCACTGCGCCTCGTGCGTGTCCCCCACGGCCTCCATCATCCACGGCCAGACCAGCGACGCGCCGAAGTAGGCGGGCAGGAACAGCACGTACACGCCCAGCGCGTACGCGACGGCGGCGAGCGACCCGGGCAGCGTGAGGCCCAGGCTGGCCGCGGGGTCCGGCTCGGTCCGCTTCGCGCACTGCCACGCGGTCGCGCCGGCGAACAGCACCGGCATCGAGCCGATCAGGAGGCGCCACGAGTGCGCGTAGGCGCCGTCCTCGACGAAGCCGCCGACGATGCCCGACATCACGACGCCGACGACCGCCGCCACGAAGACCGCGACGAAGTGGCGGCCGCCCCAGCGCGCGAAGAACACGCGGCGCTCGGGCACGACGCGCGAGCCGATCCAGGCGGACAGCGGCAACATCGCCGCGCCGGTGGACAGCAACGCGACACCGACGGCCGCCGCCGCGGCGGGCGACGGCGCCGACTCGGCGAGCGCGAGGAAGCTCATCGCGCCGTCACTCCCCGGCGATGCCGGCCGGCTCCGGCGCGGCGCCGGCGATGCGGCCCTCCATCGGCGACGACGCGTTCGCGTACAGGCGACGCGGGATGCGGCCGGCGAGGTACGCGTGACGGCCCGCGCGGCAGGCCAGCTTCATCGCCTCGGCCATGCGCAGCGGCTCGCGCGCCAGCGCGATGCCCGAGTTGAGCAGCACGCCCTCCGCGCCGAGCTCCATCGCGATCGAGACGTCCGACGCCGTGCCGACGCCCGCGTCGACGATCACCGGCGCGCCCTCGACGAGCTCCAACACGATGCGCAGCGCGTTCGTGTTCAGCACGCCCTGGCCCGAGCCGATCGGCGAGCCCGCCGGCATCACCGCGCGCACGCCGAGCTCGGCGAGGCGCACGCACATGCGCGGGTCGTCGGAGGTGTAGACGAGCACGTCGAAGCCCTGGCCGACCAGCTCCTTCGTCGCCTCGAGCGTCCCGACCGGGTCGGGCAGCAACGTCTTCTCGTCGCCGAGCACCTCGAGCTTCACGAGCTTCGTGTCGAGCAGGTCGCGCGCCAGCTCCGCCGTGCGGATCGCGCTCTTCGCGTCGAAGCACCCCGCCGTATTCGGCAGGATGTGGTAGCGCTCGCGGTCGATCACGTCGAACAGCGACGGACCCTTCGACGCGTCGAGGTTCACGCGGCGGATCGCGACGGTCACCATCTCGGTGCCCGAGATGTCCAGCGCGCGCGCCGTCTCGTCCAGGTCCTTGTACTTGCCGGTCCCCACGATCAGGCGCGAGCCGAGCTCGATGTCGCCGATCCGCAGGGGTTCGTCTCGAAGGGGGTCTTGCATGTCGGTCTCCATCCGCGCGGTGTCTCTGGCGTCGCTGTCGCGGCGCGCGGTGTCTCTGGCGTCGCTGCCGCGGCGCGCGGTGTCTCGGCGTCGCTCGCGAGGCGCGCGGCGCGTGGTGTCTTCGGCGTCGCTCGCGCGGCGCGCGGCGATCAGCCGCCGCCCACGAGCGTCACGAGTTCGACGCGGTCGCCGGGCGTGAGGCGCCGGTCCGCGCGCGCGGCGCGGGCGACGAGGCGCTCGTTCACCTCGACGGCGACCTGCTCGGGCGCCAGGCCGCGCGCGGCGACCAGGTCCTCGACCGTCGCGTCGTCCGCGACCTCGACGTCGTCTCCGTTCACTCGGATCTGCATGGCGCGGGCGGGATCATCCCACAAGCGCGCACCGGCGGGCTACTCCACCCGCAGGAAAGCGCACTTCAGGTAGTTCGTCTCGGGCAGGTGGAGCAGGTGCGGGTGGTCGGGCGACGCGCCGCGCAGCTCCTCCAGGAACACCTCGCGGCCCGCGGCCAGCGCGGCCTTCGCGATGTAGTGCACGAAGTTCTCGCTCTTCACGTTGTAGCTGCACGAGGCGCTCACCAGCGTGCCGCCGGGCTCGACCAGGTCGATCGCGCGGCGGTTCAGCTCGACGTAGCCGCGCTCGGCGCCCTCGCGCTCGCGCTTGTTGCGGGCGAAGGCCGGCGGGTCGAGCACGACCAGGCCGTACTGCTCCCCCGCCTCCGCGCGGCGGCGCAGGTCCTGCATGCAGTTCGCGCGCTCGAAGGACACCAGGTCCGAGACGCCGTTGCGCTCGGCGTTGCGCAGCACGCGCTCGCCGGAGGGCGCCGACTGGTCGACGCACACGACCGACTTCGCGCCGGCGAGCGCCGCGCGCACGCCGAACAAGCCGTCGTAGCAGAACGCGTCCAGCACGCGCCGGCCCTCGGCGCGCTCCGCAGCGCGCATGCGGTTGTCGCGCTGGTCCAGGTAGTGGCCCGTCTTGTGGCCCTCGTAGACGTCGACCTCGTAGGAGAGGCCCGGCTCCTCGACGACCAGCGGCGAGGTGAACTCGCCCTGCAGCAGCTCGACGCGCATCGGCAGCTCCTCGAGGCGCCGCACCGACGCGTCGGAGCGCTCGACGATCGCGTCCAGCTCGAACGGCAGCTCCTCGACCAGCAGCTCGAGCAGGAAGTCGCGCATGCGGTCGGAGCCCTGGATCGAGCTCGACGCGACGGCGACGCGGCCGTACAGGTCGACGATCCAGCCGGGCAGCCCGTCGGCGTCGCCGGCGATCAGGCGGCACGCGCCCTCGGGCGACAGGAGCCGCATGCGCTCGCGCGCGGAGATCGCGCGCCGCACGCGCCCGGCCCAGAAGTCGCGGTTCGGTTGCGCCGCGTCGGGCGTCACGAGCCGCACCGCGATCTTCGAGGCGGAGCTGTACAGCCCCCACCCCAGCGGGTTCCCGTTCGGATCCTCGACCGGGATCAACTCACCCGGCTGCGCCTCGCCCGCCGCGATGTCGTCGCGGTAGATCCAGCGGTGTCCCTTCAGCAGCCAGCGGCGGCCCTTGCCCGTCAGTCGTACGCTTCCCATCGGTCGTCCTCACGCGGCCGGGGCGCGGGGCGGGAGAAGCGTCTCCCGCGAGTTTCGTCCGCCGGTCCGAGCCGCGCATGGTACGGCCTGGCCCGGCCGGCGCGGGGCGCGAACCGCGAAATGAGCGCCGCCTAGCCCGCCGATCCAGCGCGGCCCCGGGCCTCCCGAAGACCACGCCGCGCGCAAGGACGCCCGTCGAGGCCACCTCGAGAACGCTGCCACCGGAGAGCGCACAGCGAGCCCCACAGCTCGCCGTCACCGCCCGCCGCCACGCGCCGGCCGCAGTCCCCCACAGCCCCGAACCCTGCAACGACGCAGCGAGCGGCCGGGATACGGCCGAGCACCCGCAAGGCCCCCGCGGTCGCCTCACGCAAAGACTCGCAGAGGATACGAACCACGGCCCCGCGCGACCGCCGCAGCAGAAGGTGAAGTCCACCGCCCGCATCCTCCCTTCGGGCGGATCGAGCGCCGCGGTGCGGCGCTGCGCCGGCTCGTTCACGGTGCTTGTTCCTTGGAGCTGCTCCGTTGCTCCCGGTGCTGGGGTGGAGCGTGCCTTTCACCCGTCCCTCTTCTCCTGCGTGTGGTTCGTCCTTCTTCGCGCTCTTTGCTCCTTCGCGGCCTTTGCGTGAAACCGCGACGGAGGACTCGCGCTGCCTTCCACGTG
>JAUHYB010000292.1 GCA_030426745.1 bacterium | reverse complement strand
AAGCTCGCGATCCGGATCGACGCCGATGCCTGAGCGCCGCGCTCGCATCCGCGCGCTCGGCAAGCACCTGCCGTCGCTCGTCCTGACCAACGAGGAGCTCGTCGAGCGCTTCGGTCTGGAGGTCGACGCGGCTTGGATCGAGTCGCGCACGGGCATCCGGAGCCGCCACTGGATGCCGGAAGGCGTCACGACCTCGGACATGGTCGTCGCCGCCGCGGAGCAGGTCCTGGAGCGCGCCGACGTGCGCGCGGAGGACCTGGACCGCCTCGTGCTGGCGACGATCTCGCCCGACCAGCCCAGCCCGTCGACGGCGGTGCGTGTCGCGCGTCGCATCGGCGCGCGGTGCCCGGCGTTCGACGTCTCGGCGGCGTGCGCGGGCTTCCTGTACGGATTGGACCTGGCGCGCGCGTCGGTCCTGGCGGGCGAGGAGCGCGTGCTGGTGATGGCCGCCGACGCGCGCTCGCGCTACGTCGACCCGAACGACCGACGGTCCGTCGTGCTGTTCGCGGACGGCTGCGCCGGGGCGCTCGTCGAGGCGAGCGACGCGCCCGGCTTCCTGTCCGTCGTCATCGGCGCGGAGGGCCGCGAGCGCCCGGGCGCCGAGGTGCCGGCGGGCGGCGCGCGTGAGCCGGCGTCGCACGCGACCGTCGACGCGGGGCGCCACTACGTGCAGGTCGACGGCCGCCGCGAGATCTTCGACCTGTTCGTGCGCTTCACGCGCGAGGCGTGCGAGCGCGCGCTCGACGTCGCCGGCGTCGGCTGGGACGACGTCGACCTGTTCGTGACGCACCAGGGCAACGCGTTCATGGTGCAGGAGGTCGTCGACGCGCTCGGCATCCCGCCGGACCGCGCCGTGAACGACGTGACGCACCACGGCAACACCTCCAGCGCGACCGTCCCGATCGCGCTGACCGAGGCGTGGGACGCAAGGCGCATCGGGCCCGGCTCGCTCGTGCTGATGACGTCGGTCGGCGCGGGGTACACCTTCGGCGCGGCGGTGCACCGGTTCTGAGGCGATGGAAGCACGAGTCAACGACACCACCTTGCGCGCGCTGCTGCGCGACGCCGCGCGCCGGCTGCCCGACGCGGCGGCCGTCGTCGACGAGTCGCGCGCGCTGACCTTCGCCGAGCTGGACCGGCTGGCGTCGCGCACGGCGCGAGAGCTGGCGGGCCTCGGCGTCGGCCCCGCGGACCGCGTGGTGATCGTCGCGAAGAACCGCGTCGAGTTCGTGGCGCTCGAGTTCGCGCTGTTCGAGCTGGGCGCGGTCGCGGTGCCGCTCAACTGGCGCCTGCGCGCGAACGAGCTGTCCGAGCTGGTCGCCGACTCCGGCGCGCGCGTGGCCTTCGGGGACGCGGCCTTCCGCCTGGACGCGGACCGCTTCGACGGGCGCTGGTTCGACCTGGACCGCGTCGGCGAGCAGCTGGGCGGCGACGCGACCGCCCCGCGCGTCGCGCCGCCGACCGACGCGGACGCGGTCGCCGTGCAGATGTACACCAGCGGCACCACCGGCCGCGCGAAGGGGTCGATGTTGAGCCACGCGAACGTCGACGCGATGCAGCGCGCGTGGCGCGAGGACATGCCGCTCACCGCGGGCGCGAGCCGCTTCCTGCAGGTCACGCCGCTGTTCCACGTCGGCGCGCTCCTGATGACGGCGTCGTGCGTCGCCGCCGGCGCGACGCTGCGCCTGTTGCCCGAGTTCACCGCCGACCGCGCCGCCGCCGTGCTGGCGACGGAGGGCGTCACGCACGCGCTGTTCGTCCCGGCGATGTTGCAGTGGTTGTTGCAGGAGCCGTCCGTGCGCGCCGGCGGGGCGAAGGACCTGGAGCTGGTCGTCTACGGCGCCGCGCCGATGCCGGTGCCGCTGCTGCGGGACGCGCTCGAGGTGCTGGGTTGCGGCTTCCTGCAGGGCTACGGCCTGACCGAGACCGCCGGCGTGTTGACGACGCTGGACCCGGCGGCGCACCGCTGGCCGGCGACCGACGACCCGCCGCGCCGCCTGGCGTCCGCCGGCCGCGCGGCGTCGTGCTGCAAGGTGCGCGTCGTGGACGATGCCGGCCGCGAGCTGCCCGCGGAGCAGCCCGGCGAGGTCGTCGCGCGAGGCGCGAACGTGCACGTCGGTTACTGGCGGCGCGACGACGCGGACGTCGACGACGCGGGCTGGTTCCACACGGGCGACGTCGGCTACTTCGACGCGGACGGCTACCTGTACCTGGTCGACCGCGTGAAGGACATGGTCTGCGTCGCGGGTGAGAACGTGTACCCGCGCGAAGTCGAGCGCCGCCTGCTGGAACACGATGCCGTGCGCGACGCAGCGGTCATCGGCGTCCCCAGCGACCACTGGGGCGAGGAGGTGCTGGCGCTGGTCGTGCGCGAGGCCGGCGCGGACGTCGACCCCGCGCGCTTGATCCAGCACTGCCGCGCGACGCTGGCGCGCTTCAAGTGCCCGACGCGCGTCGAGTGGATCGACGAGGTGCCGCGCAACGCGGCGGGCAAGATCACCAAGGCGGCGCTGCGCGAGCCGTACTGGCGCGGGCGCGAGCGGAAGGTCTGACGGCGATGGCGCGACTGGAGACGACGGACGTGGCCCGCATGGTCGAGGAAGCGACGCAGTCGGTCGCGGGTTCCGTCGAGCCGGACGTCGAGCTGGGCACGCTCGACGGCTGGGACTCGATGGGGCTCGTGATCTTCGTCGAGCTCGTGCGCGAGCGCGTCGCCGTGGAGCTGGCGGTGCACGACCTGCGCGCGTGCGCGACCTGCGCGGACGTGCGGGACCTGATCGAGAGGCAGCGCGGGTGACGCTGCGCCTCGCACCGCTCATGGGCGCGGCGATCGCCGGCGTCGGCACGGCCCTGCCGCACGAGGTCGACGAGGCGGTCGCGCCGCTCGGCGCGGACGACGCGTGGCGCGCGGTGTTCGGCGACGGTTGGCGCGAGGAGCTGGCGGCGCGCGGGTGGAACGCGGAGCACGTCGAGCGGCGATACGGCGTCGCGGTGCGCCACGCGTGGCCGCGCGGCGCGGGAACCGCAGCGACCTCGGGATCGCGCGGCGCGCTCACCACGCCCGCCGAGCGCGCGACGGCGCTGGCGCTCCGCGCGGCGCGCGCGGCGCTGGGCGACGCGGAGCAGGACGGCGCGCGCCTGGACGGCGTCGTCGTCGGCACCGCGACGGCGACGCGCGTCTCGGCGTCGACGGCGGCGGCGCTCGCGACCGCGCTGGACAGCGACGCCGCGACGCTGGACGTCCGCGCGGGCGGCGCGTCGGGCCTGGCCGCGTGGGTGCAGGGCGCGCAGTGGATCGCCGGCGGCGCGCGCGCGGTGCTGGTGGTCGCGCTGGACGTCGTCCCCGAGTTCCTGCGCGACGACGACGTCGTGCACCGCATGTTGTTCAGCTGCGGCGCGGCGGCGTTCGTGCTGCGCGCGACGGACGACGACGCGCGCGGCCTGGAGTCGTCCGTCATCGGCCGCGAGCCGGCGTCCGGCCGGGCGTTCACGATCGCGACCAGCCTGGCGGTCGCGCCGGCGGCGCCCCTGTGCTTCGAGGGGCCCGACGCGGACTACGCGCGGTCTCTGGACGACGCGTGGGCGCGCGCGGTCGACGAGTTCACCGGGCTCGACCCCGCGCCCGACCGCTTCGCACCCTACGCCGTCACGCGCGACCAGGTGCGGCGCGCCGCCGACCGCGCGGGGATGCCGGCGGACGACGCGCTGACGCACCTCCGCGACCACGGATGCCTGGGGAACGCGAGCGCGCTGTTCCAGGTCGCGCACGGCCTGCGGTCGGGCGCGTGGCGCCGCGGGGATCGCGTCGCCGCCGTCGCGGTGGGCGGCGGGATCTGCCGGCACTCGCTGGTCTGGAGGGTCTAGCCGTGCCCCAGCGCGTTTCCACGATCGGTGCTACCTTCGAACCTTGGGAGAGGGATCGACAGTGACGCAGAAGAGACGCATCGACGCCTTGTTCGTCTCGCACTACGAGGACGTCGACAAGTGGTTCAACGACCACCTCGAGCCCGAGGGCGACGAGGGCGGCGTGACCGGACCACGCCGCAACGCGACCGAGGAGGTCGACGACCCGACGACGCACGCGCGCATGCTGCGCCAGGCGGTGCGCATCGACGGGCACTTCGTGGACCAGCCGCGCTTCCTGTCGAAGCTGCGCTACGGCACGACGGCCGAGTTCCGCCGCTACGACAGCTTCGCGTTCACGCACCTGTCGGGCACCTACTACCGGTCGCTGCTGGCGGCGCACGGCTACGAGGTCGAGCAGACGCAGCAGGCCGACCGCGTGTCGCTGGCGGACCTCGCGCGCGAGGTCGAGCCGCGATACGTGCTGATCTCGACCAGCTTCCTGGCGGAGGTCAGCCGCATCCACGACGTCTGCACGCGCGTCCGCGCGCTGTGGCCGAACGCGGGGATCGTCGTCGGCGGCCTGGTGCTGGTCGAGCTGCACC
>JAUHYB010000291.1 GCA_030426745.1 bacterium | reverse complement strand
ATCGTCGCGAGCCCCCGACCCTTCCTGCACCAGCCCCGCCCGCCATGCCCTACGTCAACATCCAGATCACGACCGGCGCGACCCGCGCGCAGAAGTCGAACCTCGTCCGCGACGTCACCGACTCGCTCGTCCGCGAACTCGGCAAGCGCCCCGAACACATCCACGTCGTGATCCAGGAGATCGACGAGGAGGACTGGGGCTTCAGCGGCATGCTGACCGACGACTGGAAGGCGCAGCAGGCGTCGAAGTCGTGAGCTTCACCCTCGAGCCCGTTGCCCGCGTCGAGTCCGCGCGCGCCGAGCCCGTCGACGACGACTGGTCGAACGTCGAGCAGACGATCGTGCTCGACGAGTCCTTCCCCGAGGACGCGCTCGCGGGCATCGAGGACTTCTCGCACCTCGAGGTGCTCTACATCCTGCACCGCGTCGATCCGGCGACCGTCGAGCGCGGCAAGCGCCGCCCGCGCGGCAATCCCGATTGGCCCGAGGTCGGCATCTTCGCCCAGCGCGCCAAGGACCGCCCGAACCGCCTCGGCTCGACGACCTGCCGCCTGGTGAAGCGCGACGGCCGCCGCTTGCACGTCGTCGACCTCGACTGCATCGACGGGACCCCGGTGGTGGACATCAAGCCGCACCTCGCGGAGTTCCGACCGCACGGCGCGTATCGACAATCGCGATGGGCAGGGGAACTCATGCTCGAATACTGGCGTTCGCATGGGGAAGTGTGTCCGGGAATGGTCGACTACGACGCGTTGAAAGCCGCGTTCAGCGTCCTGGCGAAGCCCGCTTGGGTGAAGGGGGACTCGTTCGAGATCGACATGGATGACGTCGGGGTCCAACGGTTGATCGACAGGAACCCTGACGCGCTGACGGAGAGCGACTTCTGGGGTTACGTCGATACTTGCGTTCCCGGCTGCATCGAGGACTTTCGCTTTCTCTTGCCTCCGATGCTGCGCATCTGGGAGGAGCAGATCTACGGCGTGGACTCCGCCTTCCCGTACCACTTCGTGAACAAGCTCCTGACTATTCCCGTCCTGCGGTATGGGTTGTCGGAGGAGCTCCAGGAAGTCGTGTTCGCGTTCATGCGCAGGGCCATTGCCGCTCGCATCGCAGCGGAGGACTCGCTCGAAGTGGTCGGCAAGACGAAGACACACTACTGGGTGGAGTCCTTCAACGACTTCGGGGCGCTCTCGTACTCCTTCCCGGATCTGTGGCGAATGGTCTGGTCCGCGGAGCAGCGCGGCCACGCCGTCGCACTGCTGCAATACGTGACGTCACTGGTCTACGATGAGGACGACAACCCGATCTTCGCGCCGTACACGGGAGAGCGGGGCGGTGGTCCACTCAGCGTCCGTTCCGTGAGCTTCGACGTGAACGGCGTCGGCTGGCTCGAAGCGAACATCGAGTTCCTCGAAAAGGCGCTGCACACCCAGTGCCTACTGGAGCGGATGGATTTCCTCGAGGAGCGCTACCCCGGAGATCGCATCGCCGAGTTGGCCGCGCAGACGCGCGCGCACATCGAGTCCAATCGCGACGAGGTGGGACGCCGTTGTCGGGAGCTGCCGCACGCGTTCACCGCAGAGGGAGTCGCGGACGAAGACACGATCGCCGACCAGAGGACGGACGGCACCGAGTTGCGTAGCTGGGTCAAGAGGCTGGACGAGCTGCCGGCGAGCCTGGGGGCCCTCATCATGGGGCTTCCGAAGTATGACGAGGTCGACGGAAAGCGAGCCATCACCTGGATGCATGGAGAGACGAGGCTGGTTCTGATCGAAGATCCCGACCACCCGTGGGCCGGGACGGGAGGCGCTCAAGCCTGCCTGGAGGTCCCCTCCGCGGACTTCAAGCGGATGATGCTGGCGCAGAACGAAGAACTCCGGCTCAGCGCCGTGCGACGTCATCCCGGTCGAGACGAACTGTACGTCCAGGCCCCCGGCATCGGGCCGATCTTGTTCTTCAGCCGAGGATGAACACGGGGCGCGTGTGATGCCCGACACCTCGTACTGCCTCCACTGCTTCCACGCTCCGCTCGGCGAACACGCGCGATGCGAGCGCTGCGGGGAGGTGTCGTTCCCGTCACAGCGGAACGAGTACTGGACGCTGCGCCCGTGGAACCGGCGGGTGGAGCGGCTCACCAAGGTCGCGGCGGTGCTCGCGTTCCCGCTCGGCGTCGCGGCGTTGTTCGCGGTGACCGGCGGATTGAACCGAGCCGCCGCGTGGTTGGTCCTGTTGCCCGCACTCGCCTCCGTCGCGGTCTGGAAGACGGGGGAGAACTGGACGCGCCACAACCCGTACTTCCGGGCGGGGCTCGTGTGGTCGATCAGCCTGCTCGCCCTCGCGATCCCGGCCGCCTTCGTGCACTGGTCGGTCGGGTTCGCGTTCGTCGCGGCGTCGCTCGCGGTCGACGTCCTCTGCGCGTTGGGTGAGCGCTGGAAGGTCCGCCTGCGCGCGAGCGGCGCGGACCGATCCGCGGTCAATCCGTGACCAGCGAGTCCGTCTCCTTCGCGATGTCGCCCTTCCACATCCCGTCGCGGTTCGTCTCGCCGGCCTTGGCGCGCTTGGCGGCGCGTTGGCGTTCGACGAGGTCGGCGTGGGTCGTGAAGTAGGGGAGGCTCGCGCCGACGAGGTCGGCGACGCGGTCGTAGCCCTTCTCGTCGAGGTAGGCGGCGAGGCCGTCGCAGAGCTTGGTGATCATCTCGTAGCCCTGCAGCATCGCGCCGGTGCAGACCTGCACGGTGTCGGCGCCGACGGCGAGGAACTGGATCGCGTCCTCCGAGTCCATCACGCCGCCCATGCCCGATACGGACGCGTCGGGACAGGCGCGCGCGACCTCCATCACCTGGCGCAGCGCGATCGGGCGCACGGCGCGGCCGGAGATGCCGCCGGGTTCGGAGTAGCCCTCGACCGTCGGCATCGGCCGCAGCGTGTCGAGGTTGATGCCGATCACGCCGAGGATCGTGTTGATCGCGCTGATGCCGTCGGCGCCGCCCTTCACCGCCGCGCGCGACGGGACCGTGATGTCGGTGATGTTCGGCGTCATCTTGGCCCACACGGGCACCTTGGACGCCGACTTCACCCACCCGACGACCTCGGCGACGATGTCCGGGTCCTGGCCCATCGCCGCGCCCATCTTGCGCTCGGGCAAGCCGTGCGGGCACGACAGGTTCAGCTCGAAGGCGTCGACGCCGGTCTCCTGCACGCGCTCGGTGATCTCGACCCAGCGGTCCTTCGTGCACTCCTCCATGATCGAGGCGACGAGCACGTGGTCGGGGTAGTTCTCCTTGCACTGGCGCAGCTCGTCGAGCCAGACGTCCAGCGGGCGGTCGGAGATCAGCTCGATGTTCTGGAAGCCGACGACCTCCTTCGAACCGGGGTGCGCGCCGAGCTTGCCGTAGCGCGGCACGACGTTCGTCACCTTCTCGTTCTCCAGGCTGAGCGTCTTGCAGACGATGCCGCCCCAGCCCAGCTCGAACGAACGTTGGATGACCTTGCCGTTCGTCCCGGGCGGGCCGGACGCGAGCAGGAAGGGGTTCGGGAATCGGATCCCGTCGACGGTGGTGCTGAGGTCGGTCATGGCTGGTCGCGAGCGGAGCGCCCGCGGGTGATCAATCGATGGCGGCGAGCGCGTCGCCGAGGATGACGAGCGCCTCGTCCACCTCGTCCGCGGTGACGGTCATCGGCGGCGCGATGCGCACGACGTTGCCGTACAGGCCGCCCTTGCCGATCAGGAGGCCGCGTCGCTTGGTCTCCTCGAACAGGCGCGCGGTCGCGTCGGCGTTCGGCGTGCGATCGCCCGCGGTCTCGTCGACGACCAGCTCGAGCGCCTGCATCAGGCCCATGCCGCGCACGTCGCCGACGATCTTCGGGTGCTTCGCCTGTAGGGCCTCGAGCCCGGCGCGCAGGCGCGCGCCCTGCCGCTCGCAGTTCGCCGGCAGGTCGTCGTCCTCGATGACGTCCAGCGTGGCCAGCGCCGCCGCGGACGACACCGGGTTCCCGCCGAACGTCGAGATGGTCAGCTTGTTCAGCGACGCGGCGATCTCGTCCGTCGCGATCGTCACGCCCAGCGGCATGCCGTTCGCCACGCCCTTCGCCATCGTCATCACGTCCGGCTCGACGCCGTAGTGCTCGATGCCGAACATCTTGGTGCCGGTGCGGCCGAAGCCGGTCTGCACCTCGTCGCAGATGAACACGCCGCCGTAGCGCCGCACGATCTCGACCGCGACCTCGAAGTACTCCTTCGGCGGCGTGATGAAGCCGCCGACGCCCAGGATCGGCTCGGCCAGGAAGCCGGCGATGCGGCCCGTGGTCGTGGTGCGGATCAGCTCTTCGATGTCGCGCGCGCACTTCACGTCGCAGCTCGGGTACTCGAGCCCGAACGGACAGCGGTAGCAGTAGGGCGCGTGCGCGTGCTTGATGCCCGCGATCTGGCTGGGCACGGCGCGCCACGGCGCGT
>JAUHYB010000290.1 GCA_030426745.1 bacterium | reverse complement strand
TACAGCTCGGCGACGAGCTCGCGCAGCCGCTGCGCGTTCCCCACCGCGCCGCGCACCTCGCAGCCGGTCGTGAACGACAGGTCTTCCAGCAGCGCCGTGTTCAGCGGGTCGCCGATCGCCACGACGAGCGTCCCGCCGTCCATGCGCAGCGGAAGCACGCCGTACGCCCGCGCCGTCGACGAATCGACCTTGGCCAGCGCTTCCTCGGTCGGCTGCACGCCGTCCAGGTCGACGGCCTCCATCCCGGCCTGTTCGCCGAGCGCGGCGACGACGTCCGCCTGCGTCGCGTGGCCCAACTCGACCAGGCACTGGCCGAACAGGCCGCCGTCGGCGCGCTGCGCGGCGAGCGCCTCCTGCACGTGACCCTCGCGGATCACTCCGCGGTCCTTGAGGATCTGCCCGAGCAGTCGACGCCCCTCGCTCACAGGCGCGCCTCCAGGTCCTTCGGATCCTGCGCGGCGTCCAGCGCGACCTCGGGCGTGATCTGGTCGCGGCGCACCAGGTCCAGCAGGTAGTCGTCCAGGGTGACCATGCCCATGCGGCGCGAGGTCTGGATCGTCGACTGGATCTTGTTCGTCTCGTTCTTGCGGATCAGGTTGCCGATCGCGGAGGTCATCAGCATGACCTCGAAGGCCGCGACGCGCCCCGCGCCGTCCTTGCGCGGCAACAGGACCTGCGACACGACGCCGATCAGCGACACCGAGAGCTGCGCGCGGATCTGCTCCTGCTGGTTCGCGGGGAACGCGTCGATGATCCGGTTCACGGTGCGCGCGCTGCCGGTCGTGTGCAGCGTGCCGAACACCAGGTGGCCGGTCTCCGCGGCGGTGATCGCGGCCGAGATCGTCTCCAGGTCGCGCATCTCGCCCAGCAGGATCACGTCCGGGTCCTGGCGCAGCGCGCGGCGCATCGCCTCGGGGAAGTCGGGCACGTCGGTGCCGACCTCGCGCTGGGTGACGAGGCCCTTGCCGTGCGAGTGGTAGTACTCGATCGGGTCCTCGATCGTGATGATGTGGCGGTCCTGGTTCTGGTTGATCCAGTCCAGCATCGTCGCCAGCGTGGTCGTCTTACCCGAGCCCGTGGGACCGGTGACGAGCACCAGGCCGCGCGGTCGGCGCAGCAGCTCGCGCACGGCGTCCGGCAGGCCGATCTGCTCGAAGGTCAGCAGCTGCGACGGGATCAGGCGCAGCACCGCGGAGTAGCGGCCGCGCTGGCGGAACACGCTGGCGCGGAAGCGGTCACCGCTCGCGTGCGCGATGCCGAAGTCGGTCGAGCCGACCTTCAGCAGCTCCTCCCAGTGCGACTCGTCGCACAGCTCGCGGCACAGCGACTCGGCCGCCGCGTCGTCGAGCGGCGTGTCCGACAGCGACACGAGCCGCCCCTTCACGCGCCCCACCGGCGGGCGGCCGGGGTTCAGGTGCAGGTCGGACGCGCCCTGCTGGATCGTCTGGTCGAGGAGGCTCTGGACACCGCTCATCGGGGGGGCTCCGGGGTCAGGCGTGCGTGGGAACGTCGAAGTCGGCGCCGGCCACGCGCAGCACCTCGGTCGCGCTGGTGACGCCGGCGATCACCTTGCGGGCGCCGTCGCGCTTCAGCGGGCGCAGGTGGCCCATGGCCGTCGCGGCGGCGCGGATCTCGTCGACGGCGACGCCGCGGAACGCCATCTCGCGCAGCTCCGGCGCCATCTCGAGCAACTCGTACACCGCGACGCGGCCGCGGTAACCCGTGCCCTCGCAACGGCGGCACCCGCGCGGCCCGCGGAACTGCCGGTCGCCGAGGTGCGCGGGGTCCAGCTCGAGCGCGCGCACCTCTTCCTCGTGCGGCGTGTACGGCTCGGCGCAGTCGTTGCACAGGCGCCGCACCAGGCGCTGCGCGACGATCGCGTGCACCGACGCGGACACGAGGTACGGCTTCACGCCGAGGTCGGAGAGGCGCGTCAGCGCGCTGGGCGCGTCGTTGGTGTGCACCGTCGAGAACACGAGGTGGCCGGTCAGCGACGCCTGGATCGCGATCTCCGCCGTCTCCAGGTCGCGGATCTCGCCGACCAGGATGACGTTGGGCGCGCAGCGCAACATCGCCTTCAGGATGCGCGCGAAGGTCAGGCCGACGCGCGACGAGACCTGCACCTGGTTGATGCCGCCGATGTGGTACTCGACCGGATCCTCGGCGGTGATGATCTTGACGTCGGGGCGGTTCAGCTCGGCGAGCGCCGCGTACAGCGTCGTCGTCTTGCCCGAACCGGTCGGGCCCGTGACCAGCACGATGCCGTGCGGGCGGCGGATGACGCGCTGGAACCACTGGTAGTCCTCGGCGTCGAAGCCGAGCTCCTCCAGGCCGATCAGGTTCGCCGACTTGTCGAGCAGGCGCATGACGATCGTCTCGCCGTGGTTCGACGGCAGGATCGAGACGCGGACGTCCACGTCGCGCCCCTCGAGCCGCAGCGCGATGCGCCCGTCCTGCGGGCGGCGCTTCTCGGCGATGTCCATCGACGCCATGATCTTCAGGCGCGACACGAGCGGGCCGTGCAGGTGCTCGGGGTGCTCGGCGACGTCGCGCAACATGCCGTCGACGCGGAAGCGCACGCGCACGCGGCCGTGGCCCGGCTCGACGTGGATGTCGCTGGCGCGCTGGGTCAGCGCGTCCTTGAACGTGCGCGTGACCAGGCGGACGATCGGCGCGTCGCCGTCCTCCTCGCCGCCGGCCGCCCCCATCGAAGCGGCGACGGTCTCCTCGGCCCCGGCGCCGTAGCAGCGCTCGATCGCGCGCTTCAGCGCGGTGGGCGCGGCCATCGCGCAGGTCACCTCGCCGCCGATCAGGAAGGACAGCTGGTCGGCCAGGATGCGCTTGAACGGGTCGTCGATCGCGACGACCAGCTTCCCGCCCTTCTCGGTCAGCGGCAGGATGCCCTGCTCCTGCGCGACCTCCGCGGGGACCTTCGCGATCACGGCCTCGGACGGCAGGCCCTTCTCGAGGTCCACGAACGGCATCCCCTGCTGCTTCGCCAGCGCGCGCGCGACGGCCGACTCGGGCGCGAAGCCCAGCTTCACCACGGCCTCGCCCAGGCGCAGGCCGCCGTTGCGCTGGAACGCGAGGGCCTCTTTGAGTTGCGCCTCGGTGATGAGGTCGGCCGCGACCAGGAGTTCGCCGAGGGCTCGGTTCAAGGGGACGTGCGGGGCGTGGGGTGGACGAGGGGGAGCGCGCGGCGGGGACCCGCGCGGCCGGCGGAGGATACTCGCTGACGGGACGCCCGGCAAAGCGCGACGGGGCCGCCGACCGTCGTCGGCGACCCCGTCGGTGTCGTGCGATCGCGCTCGCCTACTTGGCGCCGCCGCGGCAGACGCCGGTGATGCGCAGCTCGATGTCCGGCTTCTTCGGGTGGCCCAGGTCGACCAGCAGCATGCCGCCGAAGGACCCGCGCTTCTCCTCGGGCAGGCCCTCGAGGCGCAGCTCGATGTCCGCCGAGTTCTGGCCCTCGACCGGCTTCACCTCGGCGACGAAGTACTCGGTCAGGTCCCACTCCTCGTAGACGCCGGGCTGGTCCTGCACCGGCAGGCCGACGACGCGGACCTTCGGCAGGTTCTGCGCCAGCGGGAACTCGCTGTCGTGGCCGTCGATGCGGACCGAGCGCGTGCGCAGCTCGCCGGGGCGGACGAGGCCGAAGGAGAGGTAGGACGGCGAGAAGGTGAACGGGCCGACGATCTCGGCGGAGACCGTGATGCCGGTCTCGTAGGTCGCGGGCTCTTCGCCCTCGTGCAGCTCCTGGCCCTCGATCTCGATGTCGGAGACGAGCTGCAGCTTGCGCGCCAGGTTGCCCTCGGGCAGGTCCGGGCCGAGCGTGACGGTCAGCTCCCACATGCGCGAGCGGCCCTCGGGGTCGGGCGACTTGGGCGTCAGCTGGATGCTGGCGCCGGCGGGCGTGGTGTGCTCGACGAGCGACAGCATCGTCGGCTTGCCCTTGGCGGTCGAGATCGTCGCGGTCTTGGTGATCTCCTCACCCACCGAGATCTTGCCGAAGGTCAGGAAGCCGGGGTTCACGTTGAAGAAGGGGTCGATCGACGCCTTCATGCCCAGCTGCATCTGCGCGCGCGGGTCGTTCGAGAAGATGTTGATGCGCACCGACTGGTTGCCGCGCTTGTTCTTCGTGTGCATCTTCGCCGGCAGCTCCAGCTTGCGGCCGGGCGGGATCGGATCGCCGAAGGTGTACTCGACCATCTCGCCCTCGTCGTTCTCGACGTTGAGCTTCGCGACCGTGCAGCCGCAGGTCGGCTTGATCTGCGTGATGATCAGGTCGGCGTTGCCGGCCGACATCATGTCGTAGGTGTGGTTCAGCACCGCGCCCTGCGTCACGCGACCGAAGTCGACCGAGTCGCGACCGATCTCGTAGGTGACGCGCGGGCCCTCGCCGCTGGCGATCATCTCCTCGTTGCGGACGACCGGGGGCGGGCCCTCGACGCCGTG
>JAUHYB010000289.1 GCA_030426745.1 bacterium | reverse complement strand
ACTCGCACGGCTTCTCACGGGATGCGCGCGTCCCACTCGCGCGACAGCGGGTCGCCGGGGGCCAGTTCGAGCGCGCGGTCCAGCGCGTCGCGGGCGGCGGGGTCGTCGCCCGCGCCGTGCAGCGCGCGCGCCAGTCCGCGCCAGGCCGCGGCCATCGCGGGGGCGGCGTCGACGGCGCGGCGGTAGGCGTCCGCCGCGTCGGCCCAGGCCTCGCGCCGCAGGAGCAGGGCGCCGAGGTTCGCGTGCGCGGCGGCGTTGCGCGGGCCGGCCGCGGAGGCGCGCTCGAAGTGCGCGAGCGCGGCGTCGTCGTCGCCGTCCTCCAGCGCGAGGCGGCCCAGGTTGTTCCAGGCGCGCGAGTAGCCGGGGCGCAGCGCGGCGGCGCGCTCGAAGGCGTCGCGCGCGCCGCGGCGATCGCCCGCTTCCTCGCGCGCGAGGCCCAGGTCGTTCCACGACCGCGCGTCGTCCGGATCGTGGCGCAGGACCTCGGCGTGCCACGCGCCGCGGCCAGCGTAGACCGTCGCGCGGCTCCAGGCGAGCGGCGCGAGCGCGCAGGGGACCGCGACGAGGACGACGGCGCGCGCGCGGCGCGGCAGCAGGGCGTGCAGCGCGCCGACGAAGGGCGCGGCGAACAGCAGCGGCAGGTACAGGAAGCGCGGCGCGAACACCTCGCCCAGCGGGACGAGTTGCACGACCGGCAGCAGCGCGAGCGCCGCGAACGCGCAGGACGCCGCGGCGACGGCGCCGAGGCGGCGGCGCGCGCGCCAGGCCAACGCGGGGACGAGGACCGCCATGCCCCAGCCGACCGTCGCCGCGACGGCGGGCGCGACCGGCGCGACGCGGGCGCGCAGGAGCGCGGCGGTGTAACGGGGCGGGTGGTCGAAGGGCAGCAGCGTGAGGCGCAGCGCTTCGACCCACTCGAGGCCGCCCACGGCGAGTCGCTGCGCGAGCGACGCGTCGCCGAGGGCGGGGGACGCGGCGCTCGGCAGGAAGTCGCCCAGCGCCGCCGCGCGCGCCGCGCCGACCGCGAGCCACGCGATCGCGCCGCCGCCGAAGCTCGCGAGGGCCTGCGCGCGCCCGGCACGCCACGCGAGCGCCGCGCACAGCGGCGCGAACAGCACGCCGTCCTCCTTCGCGAGCAACGCGCCGCCCACGGACACCGCGGACGCGAGCGCGACCTGCCACGGCGCGCGGGCGCGGACGACGGCGAGCGCGCCCGCCAGCCCCGCGCACGCGCCGAGCGAGGAGGTGCGCCCGCTGACCCACGCGACGACGTCCGCGAGCGCCGGGTGCGCCGCGAAGACGCACAGCCCGAAGACCCACGCGCGCGACGCGCTGACGCGGGCCAGCACCGCGCCGGCGAGGGCCACGACCAGCGCGTGCAGCAGCACGTTGTCGAGGTGCCAGCCGGGCGTCCAGTCGCTCCACAGCGCGCGGCTCGCCCGCATCGACAGCGTCGCCAGCGGGCGCCACTGCTCCGACGGGCCGCGGTGCTCGAAGTAGCCGCGCTCGAAGGCCGCCGTCCACGGCGCGTCGCCCTCGATCACGGCGTTGCCCTCGATCAGCTCGCGGTCGTCCAGCGCCCACCCGCCGAGCCACACCGACGGCAGCCACGCGACGAGCGCGACGAGGACGGGGAGGAGGCGCGGCGCGAGACGCATGGCGGGGATCTTAGCGGGAATGCCGGGCCGCAACGGATCGTCCCGCGTTGCGGCCGGGACCGGTCGTCGGTCGGTTCCGACCGCAACGCGGGACAATCCGCTGCGGCACGGGATTCCCGCGCGCGCGGCGTTAGGATTCGCCGCCCGTGAAGCTCCCCGTCGACCCTCGCTCGCGCTCGTCGAGCCCCACCCACTCGTTCCTGCTGCGGCTCGCCGAGCTGCTGCACCGGTACGGCACGCCCGCGTTCCGGCTGGAGCGCGTGCTCGTGAAGGTGGCGGCCAGCCTGGGCGTCGAGGGCGAGTTCCTGTCGACGCCGACGTCCGTGCTCGTGTCGCTCGGCAGCGGCTCGAACAAGGAGATGCACCTGGTGCGCGGCAACAGCGGCGAGGTGAACCTGGGCAAGCTCGTCGACTTCGACGAGGTGATGGAGGACGTCGAGCACGGGCGCGCCGGCGTCGACGAGGGGATGACGCGGCTCGAAGCGATCGAGGACCGCGCGTCCGGCTATCCGTTCGCGGCGACAGCGCTCAGCTTCGGCGCGGCGTCGGCGTGCGCGGCGCGCTTCTTCGGCGGCGGTCCGGCGGAGATGGGGATGACGTTCCTGCTGTCGGTCCTCGCGCTGCTGCTCGGACGCCTGCTGACGCGCCGCGCGGAGACGGTCGACCTGTTCGAGCCGGTCGCGGCCTTCGGCGTGGCGCTGGCCGCGCTCGCCGGCGCGCGCGCGACGGGGCTCGACTACGACGACCGCATCGTCACGCTGGCCAGCTTGATCGTGTTCCTGCCGGGCTTGACGCTGACGACCGCGTTGAACGAGCTGGCGACGCGGCACCTCGTGTCGGGCGTGTCGCGGCTGGCGGGCGCGTTGGCGATCTTCCTGACGCTCCTGTTCGGCGTCGCGCTGGGCTGGCGCGTCGGCGAGGCCGTGTTCGCGGGCGAGCACACGCCCACGCTCGATCCGTTGTCCGCGTGGACCGTGTGGATCACCGCCGCGGTCGCGCCCTTCGCGTTCGGCGTGCTGCTGGACGCGCGCCTGCGCGAGCTGCCGATCATCTTCGCCGCGGGCTTCGCCGGCTTCGTCGGCGTGCGCATGGGGGCGACGACCCTGGGCGCGGACCTGGCGCCCTTCGCCGGCGCGCTGCTGGTGGGCCTCGTGTCGAACCTCTACGCCCGCGTCTCGAACCGCCCGGCGATCGTCGCGATGACGCCCGGCATCTTCATGCTCGTGCCGGGCAGCTTCGGCTTCCGCAGCCTGACCTTCTTCCTGGAGAAGGACGCGCTGATGGGCATCGAGTTCGCGTTCCAGACGGGGCTCGTCGCGATCTCGCTGGTCGGCGGCCTGCTGGCGGCGAACGTGGTGTTGCCGCCGCGGCGGGTGTTGTAGGCGGCGCGCTCGCGTCGCGCCGTGATGCGGCGCGCGCGGCGGGACCCGGGTCGGCGGCGCCGCGCTCCCGCAGCGCCGCCCCGGTTGGTCGCGTCTACTGGAACAGCACCGCGTACGCCGGCGTGAAGTTCGATCCCGAGCCGCAGGTCGAGCCGCCGGGGTCGCGGTACCACGTCTGGTAGACGCGGTACGAGCCGGGCGTCAGGCCGGGTGAGTTGGCGACGATCGGCGACGTGGTGGCGGCGCCGGCGGCGTCGAGCGACAGCACCTCCATCCGGCGCGTCGGGTAACCCGCGCAGAGGATCCCGTCCTTGAACGGGATCTGCACGCGCGAGGAGCCCTCGACGAGCATCGCGGGCTGGCTGGGGCGCGCGCCGCCGACCTGGAACGCGAGCGTGTTGGCGGCGACGTTGACGCTGCCGAGCATCGAGAAGGTCGCGCCGTGGCCGAGCTGGTGGCGGCACCCCTCACCGGCGCCGCTCGTCGATTCGTTCCCGCAGGGACAGGGCGTGGTGCCCAGGCCGGTGTCGGTCGTCCCGTCGCCGAAGCAGAACGCGCCGGTGAAGGGCTCGGGGGCGAAGTCCACGGCGCCGAAGCCGGTGACGTCCAGGGTCGCGCTGTACGTCGTCGAACCGTCGGTGACGACGAGCGTCCCGATCAGCGGACCCGCGCTGTCGACCGTCGCCGTGCGCAGGTCGTTCGAGCTGAGCCAGCTCGCCGGCCCCGTGACCTCCAGGGTGATCGTCACCGCCTGGAAGTTCGGAGCGACGAACGCGTCGAAGGGCGCGACCATCCGCACGACGTCCGCGTTCGACGCGTTGTCGTTCTCGACGGTCAGGCTCGAGGCCGCCGTCAGGATGCAGCTCGTGCCGAAGTGCGTGAGCAGCGGTTCCATCGCGTAGTCGTTCCGCGCGGGCGTGACGGCGACGAAGGGCTCGCGCAGGACGGAGGTGTACGAGACGCCGAGGTCGCCCAACACGATGCCTCCGACGTAGGCCGGCGGCGGCCCGCTGCTGGAGACGACGTTTCCGTGTACGGTGACGCGCAGGTCGGCGTCGGCGAGAGGAGCGAGGGCGAGCAGCGCGGCGGCGGCGAGCGGGAAGCGCATGGGATTGGTCTCCTGATGGTGGGGACGTCGGAGCCGAGGACCGACTCCTGGACGAGAGACTACCGGCCTCGGTTCCCCCGACTACGGCTGCGTGCGCGAGAACAGGCCGTGCGATGGCGCACAGCGGGCCGCGGCGCGCGCGGTCGACGGCGCCGCGCCCTCGCCGAACGAGCGGAGGCCGCGCTCGTCGCGCGGCCTCCGCCCTCGTCATCGTTCCGCGGCGCGCGGGATCAGTCGGCGCTGACCGTCGGCACTTGCAGCGCCAGGCCGTCGCGACGCTGGGTCTGGGTCCAGGCCCAGTCCGACTCG
>JAUHYB010000288.1 GCA_030426745.1 bacterium | reverse complement strand
CGCCGGGCGCGCCCACTGCCAGCGCGACCAGCGCCAGCACGGCGACCTGCGCCGTCATCGTCGCGACCTTCAACGCCTGCGCGCTCGGCGCCCACACGCTGACGTCCCACGTCCACGGCTGTCCGCCTCCGTCCGTCGACAGGCGGAAGAACGTGCCGGACAGGCTCTGGTTCAGCACGTTCCACGCCGCCCACGCGCCCTCCGCCTCGGCGGCCTCGGACACGCCCACCTTCGACACGAAGGTCTCGTACCACACGACGATCCACCGCGCGCCGTCCTCGCGCGGCAGCACGTAGTCCGGCAAGAGCGTCAGTCCGACCAGCACCGCGCCCGATCCCGCCGCGGCGATCCAGCGCCGCTGCCACAACAGGATCGGTCCGTACAGGAGCGGCGTCGCCTTGAGCGCCGCCGCCGTCGCCGCCGCCGCGCCGCCCAGGAGGTCGCGGCCGCCCGCCCGCGCCGACGCGCACGCCGCCATCAGGAACAGGATCGGCAGGTCGTTGCTCTGGTTCTCCAGCGGCGACGTGAGGTGCCGCGCCGTCAACAGCACGACGACCAGCCAGAACGGCCACCCCGGCCCGTCGCGACCGCGCTCGGCGAACTCCGCGCGCGCCAGGCGCGACAGCAGCCACACGGCGCCGAACAGGAGCGAGACGTTGACGAAGTAGAACAGCACGCGCTCGGCCTGCTCGGGGAAGGCGACGATCGGCAGGAACGCCAGGAGCTGCGCGGGCGGGTAGGTGTAGGCCTTCGCCTCGACGACGTAGGCCTCCTCGCCGGCGAGCGCGCGGCGCGTCGCGCGGGTGTAGACGGCGACCTCGCCCTGCTGGCGGTTCAGCGTCGACACGAGCCCGACCGTGACCAGCAGCGCGAGCAGGACCCACGTCGCGATCCGCTTGCGCCGCGCCGCGCGCGCGGGGTCCGCCGGCGACGGTCCGCCGCCGGGTGTTCGTTCCACCGGCCGACCCTCGTCGGTCGGGCTCTCCTCGGGCGCGCGCTCGTCCGTCATCGTGCGCGGATTCTAGGCGCGCGCGCCCCTCGGTCGGAAGCGCCGTTGCCCGGCTCCGACCGGATGCCTACGATCCCCGGCCGCGGCGGGCACGATGAGCATCCTGCACCTGAACTACAGCGCCGGTTGGGGCGGGCTCGAGATGTACACGCTGGACCTGTTCCGCGGGCTCGTCGCCGGCGGCGCCGACGTGCGCGCGCTGGTGCGCGCCGGATCGCCGCTCGAGCGCGCGATGCGGGACGCGGGCCTCGGCGAGCGCGTCGAGATCGACGACCCGCGCAAGTACGTCGACCGCGCGGCCGGGCGGCGCCTGCGCGAGCGCATCGACCGCCACGGCGTCCGCGTGATCCACACCTTCAAGTCGGCGGACATCGCGCTGGCGACCCTGCCCGTCGGCAAGCTCGGCAAGGCGCGCCCGGCGGTCGTCCACCACCTGCAGATGCTGCCCGGGCACTCGCGCAAGGATCCCTTCCACCGCTTCGTCTACCGGCGGCTGGACCGGGTCGTCGCGATCACGAACCAGATCGCGGACCGCCTGCCCGCGCTGTGGCCGGTGACCCGCGACCAGGTCCGCACGATCTACCACGGCATCGACCCGGCGCCGTTCCGCCGCACGCCGGAGTCGGCGCGCGCCGCACGCGAGCGCTGGTCGCTGCCCGCGGACGCGACGCTGGTCGGCCTGGTCGGGCGCGTCTACGAGGACAAGGGCCAGCGCTTCCTGTTCGACGTCTTCGCGCGGCTCGCGGCCGACTTCCCCGGCGCGCACCTCGTGATCGCCGGCGAGCCCGAGGGCGAGGGCGAGGACCAGCGCCGCGCCGAGGCGTACGCCGCCGACCTGCGCGCCGCCGTCGCGTCGTCGGGCCTGTCGGACCGCGTGCACTTCACCGGCTACTGCGACGACGTCCCGGCGCTGATGCAGGCGTTCGACGTCTTCGCCTTCGCCAGCCGCCCCGAGGCGTTCGGCCTGGTCGTCATCGAGGCGATGGCCGCCGGCTGCGTCACGCTGGGCCCGAACGGCGGCGGCGTGCCGGAGATCATCGACGACGGCGTGAGCGGCTTCCTGTACGAGACGCGCGACGCGGACGACCTGGAGCGCGCGCTGCGCCGGGCCTTGGCGTTGCCGCCGGCCGAACGCGACGCGGTGCGAGACGCGGCCCAAGAGCGGCTGGACGAGCGCTTCTCGCGCGACCGCATGCTGCGCGAGGTCCGCGCGCTGTACGACGAGCTCGCGCGCGAACGATCGGCGGTGTCGTGAAGCTCCTGTTCTTCAACACCAGCGGCGCGTGGGGCGGCCAGGAGATGTTCTCCGGCGAGCTGTTCTGCATGTTGCGCGACGCCGGCGTCGACGTGCGCTTCGCGCTGCGCCCCGGTTGGCCGCTGGAACAGCACCTGGTCGACGCGGGCCACGGCGACCGCGTCGTGCCCGTCTCGCCGACGCGGCGGTACTGGGACCGCGCGACCGACCGCGTGCTGCGCGCGGAGTACCGCTCCGGTCGCGTCGACCTGGTGCACTGCTTCGTGTCGTCGGACGTCCCCTACGCGACGCTGGCCGCGCGCTTCCTGGGCCGCGCGCGCCCGCGCTTCGTGCACCACCTGCAGATGCTGCCCGGGCACTCGCGGAAGGACCCCTTCCACCGCTTGACCTACCGGCCGCTGGACCGCGTCGTCGCGATCACGCGCCAGATCGCGGACCGCGTGCGCGAGCTGTGGCCGGTGCGCGCGGACCGCGTACGCACGATCTATTACGGGCTGGACCTGCCGCCCGTCGATGCCGCGCGCGTCGACGCGGTGCGCGCGCGCTACGGGCTCGCCGCGAGCGGTCCGCGCGTCGGCCTCGTCGGCCAGATCTGCGCGATCAAGGGCCAGCTGGAGGTCTTCCGCGCCTTCGCGCGCGTCGCGCCCGATCACCCGGGCGCAACGCTGGTGTTCGCCGGCACGCCGGTCGGCACCGAGATGGACTACGACGCCGCGCTGCGCCGCGAGGTCGAGGCGTCCGGGATCGCGGACCGCGTCGTGTTCACCGGCTTCTGCGACGAGGTCCCCGCGCTGCTCGCGAACCTCGACGTCTTCGCGCTGGGCAGCTACCACGAGCCGTTCGGGCGCGTCGTGATCGAGGCGATGGCCGCGGGCTGCGTCACGATCGGCACGCGCGCCGGCGGCGTGCCGGAGATCGTCGACGACGGCGTGGACGGGCTCCTGTACGAGCCGCGCGACGTCGACGGGTTGGAAGCCCGGCTGCGCGCCGCGCTCGCGATGTCCGCCGAGGACCGCGCCGCGCTGGTCGCCGCCGCGCGCGAGAAGGTCGCGACGCGCTTCGGCATGGCGCGCTTCCTGGACGAGATGCGCGGCCTGTACGACGAGGTGCTCGCGGAGGCGCCGCGGTGAGCGCGCCGTCGCGCGTCCTGGTCGTGCGCAACGACAAGCTGGGCGACTTCGTGCTGGCGCTGCCCGCCTGCGAGGCGCTGAAGCGCGCGTTCCCCGGCTGCCGCGTCACGGCGCTGGTGCCCGAGTACACCCGCGAGGTCGCGGAGCTCGCGCCCGGCATCGACGACGTCCTGATCGACCCCGGCCCGGACGCGGACGGCGGCTCCTCGCGCGCGCTGGCGCGGCGGATCCGCGCCGAGCGCTTCGACGCGTCGCTGACGCTGTGGTCCACGACGCGCGTCGGGCTCGCGCTGTTCCTGGCGCGCGTCCCCCGCCGCTACGCGCCCGCGACGAAGTGGGCGCAGGTCTTCCACGACCGCCGCGTGCGGCAGCGCCGGTCGGAGTCCGTGCAGCCGGAGTACGAGTACAACCTGGACCTGGCGCGGCGCCTGATCGCCGACCACGGCGTGACGGGCGAGTTCCCGCTGCGCCGGCCGGTGCTGGCGTTCCCGCCGGACGAGGTCGCGGCGCGCCGCGCGGAGCTGCTGGCCGAACACGGCCTGGACGAAGGCACCGCGCTCGTCGCCCTGCACGCCGGCCACGGCGGGTCGGCGAACAACCTGTCGGTCGAGCAGTACGCGCGCCTCGCGAACGCGATCCCCGGCGACCGGCCGCGCGCCTTCCTGTGCACCGCCGGCCCCGGCGAGGAGGACGCGGCCGCCGACCTCGCGCGGCGCATCGACGCGGCGCCCGCCGCCCTGCAGCGCTCCACCGCCGGTCTGCGCGCGTTCACGCGGACGCTGGCGGCCGTGGACCTCTTCGTCGGCGGCTCGACCGGCCCGCTGCACCTCGCCGGCGCGCTGGACCGCCCCACGGCGGCCTTCTACCCGCGGCGCCGCACCAGCTCGCCCCTGCGCTGGCAGGCGATGAACGACGACGCGGTCCGGCTGGCCTGGGCGCCGCCGGAACCGGCGCACGAGCGCGACCTGTCGGCGATCGACCTGGACGCCGCGGCGCGCGAGATCGGCGCGCTCCTGTCGCGGACGCGTTGACGAGCGCTGCGTCGCCTTGCGCGCGGCGCGCCCGCCGGGCAAGCTC
>JAUHYB010000287.1 GCA_030426745.1 bacterium | reverse complement strand
CCGCGTCCGCCGACCCGCTGTCGAGCGCCGGGCTGCCGATCGCGACGTCCAGGAAGAACTCGTCGTCGTCGCCGGCCGCGCCGCCCAGCGTCGCGTCGACGCCGAAGGGGTCCTCCAGCAAGGGGTCGACCGACACGTCGCCGATGCCCAGCAGCAGCCCGAGGAAGTCGAGACCCACGTGACCCCACGAGTCGTTGTAGCTCGACGTCAGGAGCGAGCCGAGCGACAGCACGATGCCGCCGTCGAGGCCCTCCGACACGACGTTGTCCTTCACGACGACGCTGTTCAGCAGGCCGCCCACGTGGATCTGGTGACCGCCGTTGGCGTACAGCGTGTTCGCCTGCACCGTCACGCCGGTCGTCGCGCCCGTCAGGCGGCAACCGGTGCTCTCGTTGTTGTAGATCAGGTTGTTCAGCACGGTCGCGTCGGTGACGGCGTGCAGGTACACGCCCTCGCCGCCTTCGACGCCCCCGAGGAAGGTCTCGGACCCGCTGGTCGCGTTGTTCGAGACGACGTTGTCCTCCACGACGAGCTCGTCGGCGGCGTAGGCGTGGATGCCGCGGCGGTTGCCGTACAGGCGGTTCTTGCGCAGCTTCACGCCGACCGTCGGCGCGTCGCCGACGCGGATGCCCGCGCCCTCCGAACCCGCGGGGTCGGCGCCGCGGACCACGAAGCCCTCGACGGTGTTGTGGTCGGCGACGATGACGACGACGTCCTGCGCGCCCGCGCCGTCGATCACGACCGCGCCGGCGTCGCCGGTGAACTCGCCGGACTCGTCCGCGCTGAGGCGGATCGGCTCGTCGACCGTGCCGTCGACCGACAGGGTGAACGACCCGCTGTAGGTCCCCGCGCCGACGTGCACCGTGGCCCCGGGCGTGACGTTCGCGGCCGCGTGCGAGAGCGTGCGCCACGCGTCGTTCGGGGTCGCGCCGCTGTTCGCGTCCGAGCCGCTCGCGCGGACGTAGCGCTTGTGGCCCGGGCTGTAGATGAAGGTGACCTCTTCCTCGTCGGCCAGCGCCACCTCGCCGGCGCCGGGGTCGACGACGGCGGTCAGGCGCTTGCGCTCCGCCACCGTCGAGGTCAGCTGCGCCGTCGCGGTGCCCGCGGCGTCCGTCGTCGCCGGGTTCGGCGTCACGACCGCGCCGGAGCCGGTGGCGCGGAACTCGACCGGCTTGCCGGCGAGCGGGTTCCCGTGGCCGTCCACGACGACCGCGGTCAGCGCGATCGGCTCGGTGCCGTCCGCGGCCACGCGCGTGGTGGGGGACGCGTCGAAGGTCGACAGGGCCGCGCTGACGTTGCCGGCGTCGGCGACGAACTGGATCACCGGTTCGTTGGTCAACGCGATCGCCGCGCCGCCGGGGTCGACGAGCGCGCTGATCGTCTTCGACTCGGCGACCGTGCTGGCGATGGTGCCGGTCGCGACGCCGTCCGCGTCCGTGGCGGCGGCGGGTTGCGTGAGCGTGTCGCCCGACCCCGTCGACGCGAAGACGACCGTCAGCCCCGGCACGCCGTTGCCGTGCTCGTCGCGCACGGTGATCGTCACCGTCGACGTCGTCGATCCGTCGGCGACCACGCCGGAGGTCGGCGAGGCGGCGACCGACGAGAGGTCGGCGTCGATCGCGGACGCGTCGCCGATGAACGCGGCGGTCGGTTGCGCGGTCAGCACGACTTGCGACGGGCCGGGGTTGACGGTGATCGTGAAGGTCTTCAGCTCCGCGGTCGTCGTCGCCAGGGCGCCGGTCGCCTGCCCGAGCGCGTCGGTCGAGGCGGCGGGCTGGGTGATCGTGTCGTTCGTCCCGTCGCTCGCCAGCTGCACGGTCTGACCGGGCACGGCGTTGCCGTTCGCGTCGCGCACGGTGACCTCGACCGACGTGACGGCGCTGCCGTCCGCGACGATCCCGGTAGCCGGCGCCGCCGTCGCGCCGGACAGCGCCGCGTCGATCGTCGACGGATCACCGACGAACACGGCCGCGCCGGTGTCGAACAGCAGCAGGTCGTCGACGCCGGGGTTCACCGTCGCCGTGACGGTCTTCGTCTCGGCCGTGATCGACGCGAGCGTGCCGGTCGCGACGCCGGACGCGTCGGTGACGGCCGCCGGTTGCGTCAAGGTGTTGCCGGAGCCGCTCGCCGCGAGCTGCACGGTCTGACCGGCCAGCGGGTTGCCGCCGCCGTCGACCACCGTGACCTCGATCGTGACCGCGGCGCCGCCGTCCGCGACCACGGCGGTCGACGGCGAGACGGTGACGGTCGAGAGCGCGGCGCTGATGTCCGCCAGGTCGGCCAGGAACTCGACCTGCGCCGGCGTGGACAGCACGACCTGCGAGGGGCCGGGGTTGATCGTCGCGCCCACGGACTTGACCTCGGCCGTGGTCGTCGTGATCGCGCCCGCTGCCGCGCCCGCGCCGTCGCTGACGTCGCCGGGTTGCGTCAGCGCGTTGTTCGACCCCGTGGCGTCGAGTTGCACGGTCTGGTCGGGCACCGGGTTCCCGTTCGCGTCGCGCACGGTGACGTGCAGAGTCGAGCTCGAGCTGCCGTCGGCGACGAGGCCGCCCTCGGGCGTCGCGCTGATCGTCGACAGCGACGCGCTGATGTTCGAGGCGTCGGGCAGGAAGCGCACCGTCGGTTCCGCGTCGAGCGCCACCACCGTCGCGCCGGCCGCGACGTCGAAGCGGACCGTCTTCGCCTCGGCGCGGATGCTGCTCAGCGTGGCGCTCGTCAGGCCCGCCGCGTCGGTGAGCGCCGGCATCGTCCAGCTGTTGTCCGACCCCGTGGCGCTCGGCGTCACCTGCCAGCCGGCCAGCGGCGCGCCGGCGGCGTCGAGGACCTCGATGGTGAAGTGGATCGGCGCCGCGCCGTCGGCCACGGCGGTCGCGGCGGAGGGCGTGACCGTGGAGAGCGAGCCGCTCGGGACGGGCGGGGGCTCGCGACGACGCGGGCCGTCGACGGGGGGGTCTCATGCCAGACCTATCGCTTCCGTGCGCGTCAGGCTTGAGGGTGTGGATCAGGGTGAGTCACTCTCGCGCGTGTGAGGCGCGTTCCCGACCCGCAGGGAGGCGGACGCGCGGGAACGGCCTCGCGCACGGGAACGAGGGACAAGCGCACCCGATGATCCGCTTGGGGCGCGGCGCTCCGGCGGCGACCGTTCCGATCCGCGGGACGCGCGCGCGACTGCCCGCGATCCAGCGCGCACCACGTCCGTTCCCGTCGGTCTTCGACCACATGCAGAAGACCATCGAACGACCGCACGCCGGCTCTCGCGCACGCCGCGGCGGGCCCCGCCCGACGCGCCGCGCCCTGCTCGGCCTCCTCGTGACCAGCGGCGCGCTCGTCGCGTCCCTCGCGCCGCCGGCGGACGCGCAGCGGGCCAGTCGCGAGGACCGCGCGCGCTGCAACGAACTCGCGGCGCAGCTCGGCGAGGAGCGGCACGAGCGCCGGCGCGCCGCGGTGCGCGGGCTGGCCGACCTCGGCACGGAGGAGGCGTGGACGCTGCTGCTCGGCGCGCTGGCCGACCCGCGCGCGGAGGTCGCGGACGAGGCGCAGTGGCAGCTCGGGCGGCTGGAGCACCCGGGGCTCGCGCGCGCGCTGTTCGGGCGCGACGGACTCGGGTCGCGCGACGACGAGGTGCGGCTGCGCGCGGCGGAGGCGTTGGGTCGCATGCCGCTCGACGTCGACGCCGGGGACCTCCTTCCAGCGAGCGGGACGCGCGACGTCGAGGTCGCGCGGCAGCTGTTGTGGTCGCTCGAGCGGCGCGCACGCGACGGGCGGCTGGGCGAGCGCCCGCTGGGGCTCGCGCGCAAGCTGGAGAAGCTGGTGCGCTCCGCCGACGACGCCGTGCGCTGCGACGCGCTGGCCGCGCTCGCGGCGGTGGACGGCGAGGCGGCGCGGGCGTGGGTCCCGCGCTTCGCCGAGGACCGCGCGCCGCGCCTGCGGGTCGCGGCGGTCGTGCTGGGCGTCGACCTCCTCCCCGGTGACGCGGCGCTGGACCTGGCGCGGGAGCTCGGCGCGGACGAGGACGCCGGCGTGCGCGCCGCCTGCGTGACGGCGGTGGAGGACCTCGGCGCGCGCGGCGGGCTGGCGTGGCTGGTCGAGCGGATGCAGCGCGAGCCGCGCGCGCGGACGCGGCAGCGCGCGCTCGACGCGTTGCAGCGGATGACCGGCATGAAGTACCGCGACGACCCGCGGCCGTGGCGCGACCACATCGCGCGGCTGCCGGCCGACTGGCGCCCCGCGCGCGCGACGCTCGAGCCGGGCGCGGGCGGGACGGTCGCCTTCGCCGGGCTGCCGCTCCTGTCGGATCGGATGGCGTTCCTGATCGACTTCTCGGGCTCGCTGTGGGTCGCGCGCGAGGGAAAGGGGACGCGCAAGGAAGCGGTCGACGCGGCGCTCGCGGCGGCGCTGCCGCGCCTGGACGAGGCGGCGACCTTCCACCTGGTGCCGTACACCGCCGCGCCGCACCCCTGGCGCGCGGACGCCGCGC
>JAUHYB010000286.1 GCA_030426745.1 bacterium | reverse complement strand
CTCCGGCGGCGCCGGCCGACGGCCGTGATTCCGGAGGAAGGTGCCTGGCACCGTATTCCGGTCGAGTCCCCGCCGTCCCCCGCGAGATTCGGACCCGCGTGCGCGACGCGCGTCGGAGTCGGACCGCCCGAACTACCGCTCCGTCCCCGCCCGCCGGGATCCGGGGTAGAGTTATCCACTGGGGACCCGACTCGTGCTCCAGACCTTCGAAACCCGCTCCAGACGCCTCTTCGCGACGCTGACCGCCCTCGCCCTCCTGCTGGCGAGCGGCTGCGCCGTGATGCCGCCGGACGCGCGCTTCGAGTCCCGCGAAGGCGTCGTGCGCGCCGACGGGGACGCCCAGGCCGAGGCCGTGGGGCGCCACCTCGACGCGCTCTACCCGCGCGTCCAGGAGCTGCTGCCGGACACCGTCCGCCGCGACTTCGAGGTCTGGGTCCAGGAGGAGCCGAAGCTCTACCTCTTCGCCGGCCCGTCCTACGAGGAGGCCGACGGCTTCTGGGCCGAGGGCCCCTCCCGCATCCACCTGCGCGAGTCCGCGGCGAGCCTCGAGCGCACGCTCGCGCACGAGCTGGTCCACGCCTCGCTCGGCGACAGCTGGTCCTACCTGCCCGGCACCCTCGAGGAGGGGCTGTGCGACTGGGTCTCGGCGCAACTCGTGCCGCGCGGCGCCGCGGAGATGCGCGCCGGGCGCTTGTCCGCCGCGTCCTTCGCGACCGGCGGCCTGGAGTTCGACGTCGAGCTGTCGGGGCCGCGCCAGGACGGCCTGGACGTGACCGTCGGCGCGCGCGTGCTGCTGACCGGCGACGTGTCGCAGGAGCTCTCCCCCGAGGAGGTCTTCCGCGTGAAGGCCGGCCTGTCCACGACGCGCCTGCCCGCCGGCGCGAAGAAGGCGTACTACGGCCTGAGCTACCTCGTCGTCGAGCGCGTCATCGAGCGGCGCGGGCTGAACGGCCTGCACGGCATGTGCCTGCAGGCGGAGCGACGCGGCCTGGACGAGATCCCCGTCGACTGGCTGCTGCGCGCGGCCGAGCTGGACGGCGCGGGCCCGGAGGAGTGGCGCGTCGCGATCCAGGAAGCCCTCGGGCCGGAAGAGGTGCGCCTGCTCGTGCACGCCTACCCCGAGCTCCTGCGCGGCACCCTGCGCCGCTTCTTCGAGGGGCTGCCCGACGACGTCGAGGGCGCCCACAACGTGCGCGCGACGGTCCGCATCCCCGGCACCGCGGTCGCCGTGCCCTTCGGGGCCTGAGCGCCCGCTCGCGGAGACTCCCGCGAGCTCCCGGCGCCCCCCGGAAACGCGCGGATTCGCGGGAAGATCCCGGCGGCCGGCGGCGTCTCTCCCCGCGTCATGCGCAGCACCCGCCTCCTCCTGATCGTCGGCGCCCTGGGCGTCGGTCTGTTCGCCGCCTCCCTCTTCGCCGGCGGCGCGAGCGACGGCCTGCAGACCAGCACCTGGTCGAACGGCGCGCCGCGCGAGGAGGTCCGCTGGGCCGACGGGGAGCGGGACGGTCCCTGCCGGCGCTGGTACCGCGACGGCACGCTCCGCGCGGAGGGCGCCTTCGAGCGCGGCGAGATGGTCGGCGAGTGGACCTTCTACCGCGAGGACGGGACGCGCGACGAGGCGCGCAGCGGCCCGTACACCGGCGGACACCCGCGCGGCTAGGCCGCGAACGAACGCACACCTGGTGGAAGTGGACGGGGTCGGGCTCGGCGCACGCGCGCCGGGCCCGACTTCGTAGGCGCCGGGCCCGATCTCGTTCGCGACGGCGCGCTGCTGCGGCGCCGCGCTCCTCAGGCCTCGTCGTCCGCCGTGTAGCGGTACACGCCGCGCTGCCCGCTCGTCTCCTCCACCGCCAGCCGCACGCCGCGGATCGTGACGTCGGGGAAGCGCTGCTCCAGCTCACGGCGCAGCTCGCGGCCCAGCCAGGACGCCAGGTTCTCGGAGCTCGAGTTGTTGATCGGCAGCACGACCACGTCCTCGCGCGGCATCGCGTAGTAGGCGTCCTTGTAGCGCAGCTCCAGGACCCCGTCGTCGCGCTCGCCCCACTGGATGCCGGGGTGTTCGGCGGGCAGCAGGAAGTGCTCGTCCAGGCGGTCGACGAGCTCGCGCACGACCGGCTTGACGACCTTGAAGTCCATCACCAGGCCGTGCTCGGACAGCGAGCCGTCCAGCTCGCAGAAGACGCGGTAGTTGTGGCCGTGCAGGCGCTCGGCCGACCCGTCGGGGAAGATCAGGAAGTGCGCGGCGGAGAACTTGAAGTACTCCTTCTGGATCTCGATCGACCACTGCTCCATGGGGTGCCTCCTGGGCGCGAAGGGCGGCGGAGTCTAGCAGCCGGGCCGGGGAATTCGGCGACGATCGCGCGCGGAAGGCGCGCTGGAGCGCGGAGCCGCGGCGGAGCGCTTGCTAGACTCCCCGCCCATGGATACCGCGACGCGCACCGTCCCCGTCCCGGCCCTCGGTATCGACTTCGAGGTGCTCGCGGACGACGCGATCATCGGCCCCGCCATCGAGTCGGGGTCGTGGGAGGATCACGAGACGGCGCTCTTCCGCGCGCACCTGTCGCGCGGGGCGCGCGTGCTGGACCTCGGCGCGAACGTCGGCTGGTTCGCGGCGCAGGCGATCCTGGCCGGCGCGGAGGTGACGGCCTTCGAGCCGGTGCCCGCGATCGCCGCCGTCGCCGAGCGCAACATCGAGCGCGCGAACGCGAAGGGCCCCGGGCGCGGGCGGCTGCTGCCCTACGCGGCGGCCGAGCGCGCGGGCACGGCGCGCATCGTGCTGGCCGCGAAGAACCACGGCGACAACCGCGTACTGGACGAGGGCGCCGACGCGCCCGCCGACCTGTCCGGCGCCGAGGAGATCGAGATCCGCCTGGAGCGCGTCGACGACCACGTCGAGGGACCGATCGACGTGTTGAAGATCGACACGCAGGGCTCGGAGTTCCTGGCGCTGCAGGGCGCGCGCGAGGTGCTCGCGAAGAGCCCCGACCTGGCGCTCTTGATCGAGTTCTGGCCGTACGCGCTGCGCGGCGCGACGCCCGAGGAGCTGCTGGCGCTGCTCGGCGACCTGGGCTTCCGCGTGGGCAAGGCGACCGCCGCGCCCTACCCGATGGAGCCCGCGCGCATCCTGCGCCAGGCGCTCGCGCGCGACCCGGTGAAGGGCGGGCTCGACCTGTACGGCGTGCGCGGCAAGCGCCCCTTCCACGTGCTCGGACCGAAAGCGCGGCTGCGCGCGACGTGGCGCAGCCTGCGCGAGGACTGAGGCTTCCCCCCACACGACTCCCCCATGCAACTCGTCGACTTCCACACGCACTTCTTCTGCCGCGACTTCTTCGACGCGCTCGTCGCGCAGTCCCCGCTGCCCGGCGACGACGCGTCGCGCCTCGAGGACCTGACGAGCGTCACGGGCATCGAGCTGCCCGACGCCGACCTCGCGAAACACACCCGCCGCTGGCTGGCGGAGATGGACGACAAGGGCCTCGACCACATGGTCACCTTCGCCAGCTTGCCCGAGGAGGTCCCCGCCGTCGCGGAGGCGGTGCGCATGTCCGAGGGTCGCCTGAGCGGCGTCGCGCTGGTGAACCCGAAGGCGCCCGACGCGCCGGCGAAGGTGCGCGAGCTGCTAGAGGGCGGCGCCTACAAGGGCGTGCTGATCTTCCCCGCGATGCACCACTACCGCATCGACGGGCCGGAGGCGCGCGCCGTGTACGAGGTGCTCGCCGACTTCCGCGCGCCGGTGTACGTGCACTGCGGCCTGCTCGTCGTGTCGCTGCGCGACCGCCTGGGCATCCCGCGCACGCAGGACATCAACTACGCGAACCCGCTGCACGTCGTGCCCGCGGCGAACGCGTTCCCCGACGTGCCGTTCGTCATCCCGCACTTCGGCGCGGGCTTCTTCCGCGAGACGCTGATGGCGGGCTCGCAGTGCGCGAACGTCTACGTCGACACGAGCTCGACGAACTCCTGGACGCGGACGCAGCCGGCGAAGATCACGCTGCGCGACGTGTTCGAGCGCGCCCTGGGCGTGTTCGGGCCGGAGCGCATCCTGTTCGGCACCGACTCGAACGTCTTCCCGGCCGGCTGGCGCGCGGACCGGCGGGCGGAGCAGCGCGAGCTGCTCTACGCGCTCGAGGTCCACGAGGGCGACCAGGCGCAGATCTTCGGCGGCAACGCGCTGCGGCTCCTGGGCGCGGGCCGCTAGGGAAAGTACCGAGCCGGGCTCGTTCTTCCACCGCGCCCACACGACGGCACCGGCCGGGCGATGCCCGGCCGCGGCGGTTCTGCGATTCGGTGACCGGATTATCGGCCGGAGAAGAATTCGCGGATACGGTGCAGGGTGACCTGGCGACCGACGACGGCGATGGATTCGGTCAGAGGGATTTCCTTGGGGCAGACCTTGACGCAGTTCTGCGCGTTGCCGCAGTCGCTGACGCCGCCGGGTCCGGCGAGGGTGTCGAGGCGCTGCTTCTTGAAGGCCTTG
>JAUHYB010000285.1 GCA_030426745.1 bacterium | reverse complement strand
GCCAGCAGCGAGTCACCCGTGACGTTGTAGAAGACGCCGAACTGCGTCTTCGTCGCCTTCAGGTCGTACGTGGCGAACAGGTTGTAGAGGTGGTCCGGCGCGTTGGTCATGTCGCGCGTCTCCATCGGCGCGCCGGCCAGCGCGAGCGCGTTCTGCTCGCCCTGGATCAGCTTCGTCTTCGAGTCGATGAAGGTCGCGTTCGCGCCCAGCGTCAGGCCGTCGAAGGACTCCCACAGGTCGCCCATGTGCTGGCGCGCCTCGAGCTCGAGCCCCTTCAACTTGCCCCACTCGTAGTTCTTGGGCGTCGTGAAGCTGAACGTGCCGCCGGACTGCACGTACTCGATCGGGTCCTCGATGTCCTTGTAGAAGACCGACGCCGACAGCAGGCCGCCCGCGGTCGGCGTGTAGTCCAGGCGCAGGTCGTAGTTCTCCAGGCGGCTCATGCCGAGCGTCGGGTCACCGATGAAGATCGGGCCGCCCAGGTACTCCTGCTGGATGATCGGCGTCAGCTCCTTGAAGGTCTGGCGCGCGACCGTGCGCGAGAACGACGCGCGCACCGTGATGTCCTCGTAGGGTTCGGTGACCAGCGCGATCGACGGCAGCAGGTCGTCCTGCGAGAAGTCGACGTCGGCGCCGCCCGGGTTGTCGGCGAGCGCGATGGGCGCGACGCTGCCGGGCGGGAAGTAGAAGGCCTGGTCGCTGGCCGGCGTGTTGACCGTCGAGATCTCCGTCGACTCGACGCGCGCGCCGGTGATGATCTTCACGTTCTCGTGCACCGGCAGGTCGACCATGCCGTAGAAGGCGCCGATCTTCTGCACGCCGTCGTAGTCGATCGCCGTGCCGGTGTCGTCCATGAAGTGCTCTTCGCCGGGGTACACCTTGCTCCAGAAGTCGTCCCAGCCGCCGATGTAGAAGTCGGGGTCGCCGCCGGAGAGCACGTTGTGCGAGAAGATCTCCTGGTCGAACTTGCGGTCGACGCGGTCGGAGAACATGCCGAACTTGAAGTAGCCCTCGTGGCCGCCCCACTGCTCGAACGGCAGCTTCAGGTTCACGCGGCCCTGCTTGCTGTCCTCGTCGATCTTCTTCCAGGTGCGCTGGTAGTAACCGATCGTCACGGCGTCCGCCGAGGTGAACGGACCGTGGAAGCCGGGGAAGTTCGGGTCGCCGAAGAACGGCGCCCAGGCGGTGCCGAACTGGCGCTTGTCGGGCTCGTCCAGGCTCGCGAAGCTCGACGCGACGGCCCAGTCCAGCTTCGGCTCGAAGAAGCGGAAGGTGTCGCCGATCTCCCAGTCCTCGAACGGCAGCAGGTGCTCGCCGGTCAACTGGACGGTGCCGGTCGTGCGCTCCTGGTACGTCAGCGTCTCGCTGCGGTGGTAGCGCGCGCGCGCGACGTTGTCGGGGTCGTTGCCGGGGTGGTCGGGATCCGACGGGTCGTACGGGTTGCCCGGCTCGTCGAAGTAGTAGTTCTTGCCGCGCGTGTCCTCGAGCAGCGTGGCCGTGTCCTCGGCCGTGTGCGAGTACAGGTACGTCAGGCCGAACTTGTGGTCCTCGGTCTCGAGGCCGAGCGTGCCCACGCCGCCCCACTGCACGCCCTGCGTCGCCTGCGTGACGTCGTACAGCTCGGTGTAGAAGTCGCCGTCCTGGAAGGTTCCCAGGATCTCGGTCGGCACCAGGCCCTCGTCGAAGTCGCGCACCTCGAGCGAGTTCTGCTGGCCGTTGTCGTAGAACGACGCGTCGCGCTCGTAGAAGAAGCTGGCGAAGCCGCCGATGCGGACGCCGCTCTCGAACTCGTGGTTCGTGCCCGTCGCGACCGACCACTTGTACTCCGTCGGCGCGTTGATCTCGTCGACGCCGACCGCGCCGCTCCAGGTCTGCCCGACCTTCGACCACTGCGGGTCGCGCGACCCGTCGTCGCGGCCGAAGAAGCTCACGCCGCCGCCCTGGTAGCTCAGGAAGTCGTCGCGGTCGCGGACCTGGGTGTTGAAGCCGAGCTGCCCGCTGATCGCGAAGGTCGTGCGGTCCGGGATGCCCTTCAGCTTCAGGTTGACGGCGCCGCCCGACGCGTCGCCCTGCTGGTCGGGCGTGAACGTCTTGCTGACCTGGACGCTCTCGATGACCGCCGACGGGAACTGGTCGAGCTCGACGGCGCGCTTGTCCTCGTCCGCCGTCGGCAGGCGCAGCCCGTTCATCTGCGAGCTGACGTAGCGGTCGGGCAGGCCGCGCACGACCGCCGACTTGCCGTCCTTCACCGTCGCGCCCGACACCAGGCGCAGCGCGCTGGCCGCGTCGCTCGCGCCGGCCTTGCTCATCAGGTCCGCGCCGACCGAGTCCATCAACGACGGGCTGTCGAAGCGCAGCTCGAGGAGCGCCGCCTCGCTGCCCGCCCCCGTCGCCAGGACGTCCTCGACGATGAACTCGTCCATCTCCGTGAACTCGCCGGACAGCGAGCTCTCGACGTCCGTCAACATCCCGCCGGCGACGACGACGTCCGTCTTCACCTGGCGGACGTAGCCGTCCTTCGAGAAGACGAGCGTGTAGCGCCCGGGCGGCAGCTCGGGGATGACGAAGTTGCCCTGGTCACCCGTCTCGGCGGTCACGCCGGTCTCCACGACCAGGACGCGCGCGCCGAAGAGCGGCGCCTCGAAGTCCCGGTCGAAGACGACGCCGCGGATCGACCCGGCTTGCTGCTGGGCCGCGACCGCGGTTCCGAGAGGAAGAAGGCCGCCCAGCGCCGCGCACAAGGCGACCTGTCCTGCCGTCTTCCCCGGGCTGTTCTGGAGGCCGAAGCCGAGGATCCAACTCTTCACGTTCGTCCGGGGGGGGGATGAGGAAGGCGGGAAAATTAAAGATGGATTGTGAGCCGGGGATGAACGCGGCGTGGTTCAGCGGTGAACGGCTCGGCGGCGCGCGCGGCGAAACCGCCGAGTTCGGGCGCTATTCGCGGAATGGACGGTCCGTGCGCCGTGGAGGCTGATGTGAAGACGGGCGGTTGTTAGGGCTGGGGGGGCCGCGCGCGGCGCGCGCGATCGCGTGCGGAAGTCGCGTCGCGGGCGTCTCCGCGCGCCGCGCACGCGGAAGGGCGAGCGCGTCGGGAAAGGCCTGCTGCGGGGCCCGCGAACACCGATGCTTCACCGCGCCTTCCCGCGCCGTTCACGCGCCGCGCGGGAACGAACGGTTCCAGGGCCGAGAACGGCGCGCGCTCGACCCCCACGACCGCCGCGCGCGCCCTAAACTCGACTCGGCGGAGCCTCCGATAGGTGCCCTCATGCACCACCGAGACCGCCGCGCGAACCGCTTCCTGACCGTCCTCATGCTCGTCTCCGCCGCAGCCTGTAGCGCCCCCACCCAGAGCGGGTGGAAGGCGTTCGACGGCGGCGACTACGAGACCGCCATCCTCTCCTGGGAGGCGACCGCGCAGGTCGGCGACGCGGACTCGCAGTTCCTGGTCGGCTGGATGCACGACGAGGGCCACGGTCGGCCGGTGGACGCCGCGACCGCCGCGGACTGGTACCGCATGGCCGCCGCGCAGGGGCACGCCGGCGCGCAGACGAACCTCGGCCTCCTCTACTACGAGGGCCGCGGCGTCGAGCGCGACCACGTGGAGGCCGCGCGCTGGTTCGCGCTGGCCGCCGACCAGGACTTCGCCGCCGCGCGGTGCAACCTGGGCGTCATGCACCTGTACGGCCAGGCGGTCGAGCAGGACGACGCGCGCGCGTTCGAGCTGCTGTCCTCCGCCGCGAAGCAGGGGGACGCGAAGGCGCAGTCGACCGTCGCGCACCTCCACGCACGCGGCGTCGGCACCGAGGTCGACCACGAACAGGCGGTGAAGTGGCACCGCCGCGCCGCCGAACAGGGCGTCGCCGGATCACAGCTCGAGCTGGCGCGCTACCACGAGGACGGCCGCCACGTCGAGCGCGACGACGACGCCGCGATCGAGTGGTACGAGTCCGCCGCCGCCGCGGGGTCGCCGCACGCGCACTACCGCCTGGGCTGCCGCTACCTGACCGGCGAGGGCGTCGACGCCGACCCGACGCGCGCCGCGGACCACCTGCGCGTCGCCGCCGACGCCGGCTTCGCGCACGCGCAGGGCGCGCTCGGTCGCCTGTACGTCGAGGGTTGCGGCGTCGACCGCGACCCGTGGGAGGCCGCGCGACTGATGCGCGCCGCCGCCGAGCAGGGCCTGGCCCCGGCGCAGTTCGACCTGGCCATGATGTACGTCAAGGGCGAGGGCGTGTCGCGCGACTACGAGACGGCGCTCGGCTGGTTCGAGCAGGCCGCCGAGCAGGGGCACGCGCGCGCCGCGGACCGCGTCGCGCTCATGCACGAGCACGGCCGCGGCACCCCGCGCGACGCCGAGGCGGCGGCGCGCTGGCACGAGCGGGCGCGCGAGCTGGGCTTCGACCCGGCGACGAACTGACCGCGGGGAAGGACGGCGTTCCTTCACCGCGGGAACATACGGAGCCGGGCTCGTTCTTTCACCGGCGCGCGGTGCGCTGCAGCCGCCCGAGGCGGCTGCAGCGCAC
>JAUHYB010000284.1 GCA_030426745.1 bacterium | reverse complement strand
AAGAAGGCGAAGAGCCGGCGCTCGCGCTCCAAGTCGAAGGCGAAGGCCGACGAGGACGACGACGAGCCGCCGCGGAAGAAGTCCGCGAAGCCGCGCACGCAGATGATCCTCGTCAACTCCAGCGACCGCGAGGAAGCGCGCGTCGCGGTCGTCGAGGGCGGCAAGCTCATCGACCTGCAGATCAACGCGGCGACGGACCAGAACCTGGTCAGCGACGTCTACCGCGGGCGCGTCGTGAACATCGAGGCGTCGATCGGCGCGGCCTTCATCGACTTCGGTCGCGGCCGCAACGGCTTCCTGCACACCTCCGACGTCCTGCCGGACTACGGGGAGAAGGACTGGAAGCTCGAGAAGCTCCTGTCGACGCACGTCGATCCCGAGGAGTGGGACGAGCGCTCCAGCCAGCCGCACATCGCCGAGGAGGTCATCACCGACGAGGACGACGACGACGCGTCCGGCGACGATGGTGACGACGGCGATTCGAAGGGCTCGAAGTCGAAGAAGAAGCGCGGCAAGAAGTCGTCGTCGCGCATGCGCCGCCGGCCGCGGACGCCGATCACCGACCTCCTGAAGGTCGGCCAGCGCGTCGCGGTGCAGGTCACCAAGGACGCGATCGGCGACAAGGGCCCGACCCTGACGACCTACCTGTCGATCCCCGGCCGCTACCTGGTGTTGATGCCCTCGATGCAACACACCGGCGTCAGCCGCAAGATCGAGGATCCCAAGGAGCGCAAGCGCCTGAAGCGCGTGCTGGATTCCTTCGCGCCGAAGGGCATGGGCGTCATCGCGCGCACCGCCGCGTCCGGCCGCACGAAGGCCGAGCTGAAGCGCGACCTCGACTACCTCCTGGGCGCCTGGGAGCGCTTCTCCCACAAGCTCAGCGTCGGCCACGGCCCGACCGCGCTGTACCGCGAGTCGGACGTCGCGATCAAGACCGTGCGCGACCTGTTCGGCCCCGAGACCGACGCCGTGATCGTCGACGACGAGGAGGCGTACAAGTCGATCAAGGAGTTCGCCGAGCGCCTGATGCCCGACCAGGTCGACCGCATCAAGCTGCACGACGGCAGCCGGCCGCTGTTCCACCACTACGGCGTCGAGCAGGACTACGAGAAGGTCTTCTCGCGCCGCATCGAGCTTCCCTCGGGGGGCTCGATCGTGATCGACCAGGCCGAGGCGCTCGTCGCGATCGACGTGAACTCCGGCAAGACGCGCACCGAGAGCCACGACTTCGAGGAGATCGCGCTGAAGACGAACCTCGAGGCCGTGCCCGAGATCGCGCGCCAGATCCGCCTGCGCGACCTCGGCGGCATCCTGGTCATCGACTTCATCGACATGATGCGCCGCGCGAACATGCGGACCGTCGAGAAGGCCTTCCGCGAGGCCTTCACCGGCGACCGCGCGCGCAGCAAGCTGGGCCGCATCTCGCAGTTCGGCCTGCTGGAGATGACCCGCCAGCGCCTGGGCCCCGGCGTCGGCAAGCGCCTGTTCGTCCCGTGCCCGAACTGCCGCGGCGCGGGCAAGATCCGCACCGTGCAGTCGCGCGCCGCCGCGATCCTGCGCCGCCTGGGCTCCTCGCTGACGCTCAAGGGCTTCAGCCAGGTCGAGGTCCGCGCGCACCCCGACGCGATCCAGTACCTGCGGGAGAACCACAAGGACGACTTGAAGACGCTCGAGGCCCAGCACAACCGCACGCTGAAGCTGACGGAGGTGCCGGACCAGGTCGAGGACAGCGTGCTGCGCTACCTGCGCGCCGACGGTCGCGAGGTGCGGCCCGGCGGCCGCCGCAAGCGCTGAGAACGCAGGGCCGGCGGGCGATCCGCACCGCCGGCCCGACCGCCGACCCGACCGCCGATCGACGGGCCCGGCAGCCGCGCCGCGCGGCCGGAGGGGCAGCGGACCGCCGCCGCCCCCAGAAACTCCCGGCTTCGCGCTTCCCGTGGCGGGCCGATCCCCATAGACTCTTCGCCCTTCGCGCCCCAGCGGCGCGCCCCGCGACCACGCGGCCGGTATCCCCGCCGGCAGCCCGTGAGGACACGACATGTACGCCGTCATCCGCGACCGAAACAACCAGACGACCGTCCGTGAGGGCGACGTCATCCTCTGCGATCTGAACGCCAAGGCGCAGCCGGGCGACCAGCTGACCTTCGACGAGGTGCTGCTCGTCTCCCACGAGGGCGACGTGCGCGTCGGCGCCCCGACCGTGGCCGGCGCCAGCGTCACCGCCGAGGTCCTCGGCGAGGAGAAGGGCGAGAAGGTCGTGGCCTTCCGCTTCAAGCGCCGCAAGAACGTCCGCGTCAAGCGCGGCCATCGCCAGCGCTACACCCGCGTCAAGATCACCGGCATCAACGCCTAGGAGCCGAACCAGATGGCACACAAGAAGGGACAGGGTTCCACCCGCAACGGCCGCGACTCCAACCCGCAGTTCCGCGGCGTGAAGCGCTTCGGCGGCCAGTCGGTCAAGGCCGGCACGATCCTCGTCCGCCAGTGCGGCACCCGCTACAAGGCGGGGAGCAACGTCGGCATCGGCAACGACTACACGCTGTTCGCCCTCGTCGACGGCACCGTGCGCTTCCAAGAGGGGCGCCGCGTGCACATCGACGCGCTGAGCAGCTGACCGAGCGGCTCACCGAGCAGCCGATCGACCGGAGCGGGCCGCCGCCCGCGCGAGTCCGGATCCCCAGCGGGCCTCGCCCCTCCGCCCGGAGGAGCGGGGCCGCTTGCGTCGAGAGCGCCCACCTGCTCCAGGACCCCTCATGTTCCAGGACGAAGCGACCTTCGAAGTGATCGCCGGAAAGGGCGGGGACGGCCTCGTCTCCTTCCGTCGCGAGAAGTACGTGCCGCGCGGCGGCCCCGACGGCGGGGACGGCGGCGACGGCGGATCCGTGATCCTGGTGGCCTCGCGCCACAAGACGTCGCTGCTGCAGATCTCGCGCCGCCCGCGCTACGCCGCCAAGGACGGGCGCCAGGGCGGCACGGCGAACTGCTACGGCAAGTCGGGCGACGACCTCGAGCTCGAGGTCCCGATCGGCACGCTCGTGCACGACGCGCGGCGCGGCAACGTGCTGCGCGACCTGACCGAGGACGGCGAGCGCCTGGTCGTCGCGAAGGGCGGCAAGGGCGGCAAGGGCAACGCCCGCTTCGCGACCGCGGTGCACCAGACGCCGCGCAAGGCGACGCCCGGCGCCGAGGGCGAGCGCCGCGAGCTGCGCCTCGAGCTGAAGCTCTTCGCCGACGTCGGCCTCGTCGGCCTGCCGAACGCCGGCAAGTCCTCGTTCCTGTCCGTCGTGACCGCCGCGACGCCGAAGGTCGCGAACTACCCCTTCACCACGCTCGCGCCGCAGGTCGGCATCGCCGCCGTGGGGGAGGCCGACAGCCTCGTGATCGCGGACCTGCCCGGCCTGATCGAGGGCGCCGCCGAGGGGCACGGCCTGGGCCACCAGTTCCTGAAGCACGTCGAGCGCTGCCGCGTGCTGTTGCACTTCGTCGACGTGTCGAGCGACGCGCTGGACGATCCGGTCGACGCCTTCCGCACGATCGACCGCGAGCTGGCGCGCTTCTCCGACGCGCTGGCCGACAAGGAGCGGCTCGTCGTCGCGACCAAGGTCGAGGACGAGGCGAGCGCCGCCCGCGCGGACGAGCTCGAAGCCGCCCTCGAGCGCCCGGTGCGCCGCATCTCCTCGATGCAGCGCCGCGGCCTGCGCGAGCTGCTCGGCGACTCGCTGCGCCTGGTGCGCGGCGAGCCCCAGGCGCCGTAGGCCCGGCTCCCCGACGACGGGGGCGCCGTGGGAGCGGGGTCGCGGGAGCTCCGACCCCGCTCGCGGCACCCGTGAGGGCCGCCCGCGCCCGCCCCGCGCCGACTCCTCCCGCCCGCATCAAGCCCGGCCGCCCGGACGGTCGATGAGGGACCCCGAGTGTGTGTCGGATCCGCCGGATCCGCCGGATCCACCGGACTCCGTCCCTTCGAGGAGCGAGATGAGCGAATCGCAACCGTCCCAGCCGCGCCGTGACCCCAACGCGAACGACCCGCGCGCGGGCACGCGCCTGTCGCGCCAGTCGATCCGCGTGCCGAAGGACGGCATGACGGGCGGCGAGGAGCCGCCGCGCATCGTGCCGATCCACAAGGGCCCTGCGGCGAAGCAGCCGACGGCGGACGAGCTGGCGGCCGCCGAGCTGTTCGGCCCCTCCGGCAACGGCGACGCGGGCGGCGGCGACGGCGCTTCGAACGGAGCGGCGTCGAGCGGCAGCGGCGCGAACGGCAGCGCCTCGCGCGAGTCCGGCGGCGACGCGATCCCGAAGCACCTCACCCAGACCACCAGCTCGCCGCGCCACCTGATCGAGGCCTGGCTCGCGGGCATGGTCTCCGCGAACGCGAGCGACCTGATCCTGCGCGCCGGCGGCCGCCCGTCGCAGCGCGTGAACGGCAAGATCACCTTCCTGCCCGGCCGCGTGCCCGGGCCCGGCCCGCTGCTCGAGGTGCTCGAGGGCGTGATCGGCAAGGCGCGCATGGAGCACTGGCGCGAGAA
>JAUHYB010000283.1 GCA_030426745.1 bacterium | reverse complement strand
CACCGCCCCCACACGACACCAGGCCTGCCGGGTTCCGCCCGGCAGGCCTGGTGTCGTGTGGGGGCGGTGAAGGAACGAGCCCGGCTCCGTACCTTCCCTCCGCGGCGCGGCCGCTACTCGAAGGTCGGCGCTTCCTTCTTGGTGCGCGCCTCCGGGATCACCGGCAGCTCGACCTTCGACCACTCGAGCAGCGGGCACTCCTGGTACAGCCGGTCGAGGTCGTAGAACTCGCGCGCCTCGGGCTGGAGGATGTGCACGACCACGTCGCCGTAGTCGAGCAGCACCCACCAGCAGTCGTCGCCGCCCTCGGTGCGCGAGTGCGTCTCGCCGGCCGCCTTCAGGCGGACGTGCAGCTCCTGCAGGATCGCCTTCACGTGCGGGCGGTTGAGCCCCGTCACGACCACGAAGTAGTCCGCGACCTTGAGGTTCTCCGCGACGTCGTAGACGCGGATGTCCTCGGCCTTCTTCTCGTCGGCCAGGTGGGCCGCGGCGGACGCGAGTTGCTTCGAGTCGATGACGGGAGTCCTTCGCCGTTCCGGCGTCTTCGGGAGCGGAGTCGTGCCTACAGGAACCAGGGGAGGAAGACGAGCGCCACGACGGTCATCAGCTTGACGAGGATGTTCAGGCTGGGACCGGAGGTGTCCTTGAAGGGGTCACCGACCGTGTCGCCGACGACGGCGGCCTTGTGCGACTCGGAACCCTTGCCGCCCTCGTTGCCGTTCTCGATGAACTTCTTCGCGTTGTCCCACGCGCCGCCGGCGTTCGCCATGAAGATCGCCATCATGACACCGGTGACGAGCGCGCCGGCGAGCATGCCGCCCAGGGCCGAGACGTTCCACAGGCCGACGATGACCGGGGCCGCGATGGCGAGCGCGCCCGGGAGGATCATCTGCTTCAGCGAGCCGGCCGTCGAGATCTCGACGCAGCGCGCCGCGTCGGGCGCCGCCTTGCCCTCGAGGATGCCGGGGATCTCGCGGAACTGTCGCCGGATCTCGTCGACCATCAAGTTCGCCGCCTTGCCGACCGCGCGCATCGTCATCGCGGAGAACAGGAAGGGGAGGAAGCCGCCGATCAGCAGGCCGATCATGACCGGCGTGCTGTTGATGTTCAGCACGAGCGGCGTGCGGACGCCTTCGACCTCGGTGCCGGCTCCGTAGCAGAACGCGTTGAACAGCGCGAGCGCGGTGAGCGCCGCCGAACCGATCGCGAAACCCTTGCCGATCGCGGCCGTCGTGTTGCCGCAGGCGTCGAGGGCGTCCGTGCGCTGGCGCACTTCCGGGGGCAACTCGGCCATCTCGGCCATGCCGCCCGCGTTGTCGGCCACCGGGCCGTAGGCGTCGACGCCCAGGGAGATGCCGAGGGTCGACAGCATGCCGACGGCGGCGATCGCGACGCCGTACACCTCGGCCATCTCGTAGGACAGGTAGATCGCGCCGCAGATCAGGATGACGGGGATCGCCACCGACTCCATGCCGGTCGCCAGGCCGTGGATGATGTTCGTGGCGGCGCCCGTCTGCGACTGCTTCGCGATGTACTGCGCCGGCTTGGCTTCCATCGCGGTGTAGTACTCGGTCACCTTGCCGACCGCGACGCCGGCGACGAGGCCGGCGACGATCGCCCAGAAGACGTTCATACCCGTGATGGGGCCCGTGAGCGTGAAGTGCTGGTTCGTCAGGTACCAGGCGGCGCCGATGACGATCACGGAGGCGACGATCAGGCCGCGGAAGAGCGCCGAGTGCAGGTGGTGCTCGTCGCTGGCCTTCACGAAGAAGGTGCCGATCAGCGAGGCGACGATGCCGACCGCCGCGATCATCAGCGGCAGCATGGCGAGCGCGCTCGCGTCCTCGCCGCCCATGAACACGCCGAGCGTCATGGCCGCGATGATCGAGCCGACGTACGACTCGAAGAGGTCCGCGCCCATGCCCGCGACGTCACCGACGTTGTCGCCGACGTTGTCCGCGATCGTGCCGGGGTTGCGGGGGTCGTCCTCGGGGATGCCGGCCTCGACCTTGCCGACCAGGTCGGCGCCGACGTCGGCGGCCTTGGTGAAGATGCCGCCGCCGACGCGCGCGAAGAGCGCGATCGAGGAGGCGCCGAAGCTGAAGCCCAGGACCTGGCTCAGCACGCCCTGGGTGAGCTCCTCACCGCCGGCGTAGACCATCGTGAACGCCGCGATGCCCAAGAGGCCGAGCCCGACGACGCACATGCCCATCACGACGCCGGAGGAGAAGGACACGCCCAAGGCGCTCTGCAGGCTGTTCGTCGCGGCCTGCGTCGTGCGCACCGCGGCGCGCGTCGCCGTGTGCATCCCGAAGTATCCCGCAATGCCCGAGGCCAGCGCGCCGCCGACGAAGGCGACGGCGGTCTTGGGACCGAGCCCCGCGAAGTTGCCCGAAGCCGCGATCGCACCCGCGACCACCACGACGAAGATCGCGAGCCACTTGTACTCGGCCTTCAGGAAGGCCGCGGCGCCGTCCTGGATCAGCTTCGAGATGTCCTGCATCTTCTGGCTGCCGGCGTCGGTCTTCATGATGCCCGCGAACTTGACGAGGGCGAACACCAACGCGAGAGCGGCGGCACCGAGGGCGATGTAGATCGGATTGTCCATTGCAGTGTGTGCTGGGGCTCCGCGGAGCCGGGGGATGAGGCGACGACGTCCCGGAGGGATCGTTCCGAACGCGGGGCGCGGCGGCGCGAGGGGCGCCGGTGGTGGAGCGACCGCGTTCGTGGGGATGCTGCGAATGCGCCGAGGGCCTCGGCGCGGCCCCGAACGGAATTCGGGGCCAAGCAGGATACTGAGGCCTTGCGGCCCGTCAACCCGGGCCGGGCCGTCCTCGCCGGTAACCGCGTGATTCCGGCGTCGCGACCGCCGATCGGCCGCGCCGGCCGGGCGCCCGGGTCAGGCCGCTCCGTCCGACTCGCCGGGCTCGGCGAGCGCTTCCTCGGCCGCGATCCGCGCCAGCTCGGCCTCGCGTTTGCGCAGGCGGTGACGCGTGTAGAGGATCAGCAGCAGGCTGGCGATGCCGAAGCCCAGCACCAGCGCCAGGTTCTCCATCTGGCCCTCGAGCTCCTCGATCGAGCTGCCGAACACCTTGCCGAGCCAGATCGACAGCGGCACCGACAGCGCGACCCCCGCCGCGTCCAGCGCGAGGAAGCGCAGGAACGGCATCTTCAGCGTGCCGGCCGAGAAGTAGCCGGGGATGCGGATGCCCGGCAGGAAGCGGAAGGTGAAGACGACCCAGTTGCCGTGCTGGCGGAACCGCCGCTTCAGCAGCACGAAGCGCTCGGGGTGCAGCACCTTGCGCACGATCGGCCAGCGCAGCGCGCTCATCCCGTACCGCCGCCCGACCAGGTAGGGGATCGTGTCGCCCAGCAGGATCGCCGCCGAGCAGACGAGCGTGATCGGCACGAACTCGACCTTGCCCTGGTGCAGCAGGATGCCCGAGCCGATCAGCGTGACCTCCTCCGGCAACGGCAGGCCGATGCCGCACAGGAGCAGCACCAGGAACGGGCCCAGGTAGTGGGAGTTCTCGAACAGGCCGCTGGCCCATTCCTGCAGGGAGGAGTCGAGGAGCAGGAGTTCCACGGGCGAAGAGCCTAGCGGCCCTTGCGCGCGGGCTCCCGACCTTTCGGGCTTTGGGCCGCGGAGTCGCGGGCGGGATCGCGGGCCGAACGGGCGGCCTGCTAGTGGTCGTGCCCGTCGCCGTGCCCGTGGTCGTGGCCATGGTCTTGCCCATGGTCGTGGTCGTGGCGCAGCGACTCGAGCACCTCCGCCGCCAGGTCCATCCCGCGCGCCGCGGCCTCGGCGAACAGCTCCTCGGCGCGCGCCGCGTGCGCCGCCGCGTCGGCCTCCGGGGACCCGCCCGCGTCCGCGACGGTCCGGTGCACGACCGCGCGGTACAGCACGAGCTCCTCGGGCGCGCGCGCGGTCGCCTCGCCGCGGCGCAGCACGTCCAGGCCGGCGCGGATCCACGCCCAGCGCCGCGCCGGGTCCGGCTCGTGCGACGGCGAGCCGCGGTCGTAGACCAGGTGGCTCGCGTAGTAGGACCACCCGTCCGTCGCGCCAGGATCCAGCGCGAGCGCGCGCTCCGCCCGGCGGTACGCGAGGTCGGGTCGGCCGCGGGCGAGCGCCGCGTCGAAGCGCACCCACTCGACGCCGGCCGCCACGCCGGCGACGGGGCCGAGCAGGCCGCGCGCGCGCTCCGGCGGCGCGGCGACGAGGCCGGCGAGCGCGCACAGCGCCGCCGCGGTCCAGGCCGCCGCGCGCCTCACGCGCCCCTCCCGCGTCGCGCCAGCCCCGCGCGCGCCAGCGCCAGGGCCGCGACGCAGCCGGCGACCGCCACCGCGACCGCCGCCGCGTCCGGCGCCGCCGCCGCGCGACCGCGCACGGTCTCGTCCAGCGCCGCGAAGAGGTCGCGCGCGGGCAGCGGCCACGCCGCGTCGCCCAGCCAGGCGACGAGCCACGGCGTCGCCGCGCCGAGGCACGCGCCCGGCGCGCTGATCCACGCGCCCAGCGCCAGCGCG
>JAUHYB010000282.1 GCA_030426745.1 bacterium | reverse complement strand
CGCGGGCGTCGCGACCTCGTCCTCCGGGACGGCCTCGGCCGCGGCCGGCGCGGGGGCGGGCTCCTCGACCGCTTCGGGCGCGGCCTCGCCGGCCGGCGCGTCCGCGGCGGGGGGCGTCGCGACCTCGGCCTCGGCGGCGCTCGGCTCGGACGGCGCGGCGGGGACCGCTTCGTCCTCCGACGGCGCGGCCTCGGGCTCGGCGGCCTCGGGCGCGGGGGCGGCGGTCGCTTCCGCGACCTTCTTCTTCTTCTTCTTGCGAAGGATCAGCCCGCCACCGAGGTCCTCTTCGCTCTCGCCGCCCGACTCCTGGATGATGCCGTGGGCTTCCAGGAGCGCTTGAGCCTGCAGCACCTCGAACTCGTCGAGGGCCGTCATGTGACTCTTGGCGTTGCTGTACCCCAGGCTACGGAGCTTCGCGGCGAGGTCCTTGCCGCTCAGTCCGTACTCCTTGGCCAGCTCGTGAATGCGCTTCTTGCTCAAAAGGGATTCCGGTGGGGGTTCTTCGTGCTCTCGTGGGCGCGCGTCGACGGGGGAGTGCCGACCCGTCGATCAGTTGTCCGCTCCGGCGCCCCCCGCGGGGGCACCCGTCTCGGCGGCGCGCGTCGTGTCGTCGTCGGAAGTGGCGGTCTCATCCGCCGCTCGGGCGGTGTCGTCCGCCATTCGGGCGGTGTCGTCCGCCGACGCGTTGGTCTCTGCCGCGGGCGCTTCGTCCGCGCCGTCGAAGGCGTCCTCGTCGGCGCTCCCGCCGATGAGCTCGTCGCGGCCTTCGTCGGTGCCTTCGAATTCGGCCCGCGTCTTGATGTCGATGTCCCAGCCGCACAGCTTGCTGGCCAGGCGGACGTTCTGTCCCTTCTTGCCGATCGCGAGGGACTGCTGGTCCTCGTCGACGATGACGATCGCGCGGTGCGCGTCGACGTCGGGGAAGATGTTGTCCAGGTGGATCACGGCCGGCTTCAGGCCGTTCATGATCAGCGTCTCGAGCGAGTCGCTCCAGCGGATGATGTCGATGCGCTCGCCGCGCAGCTCGTCGATCACCGCCTTGATGCGCGAACCGCGCACGCCGACGCAGGCGCCGATGCAGTCGATCTTCGGATCCTGCGAGATGACCGCCATCTTCGTGCGGTAGCCCGGCTCGCGGACGACGCGCTTGATCTCGATGATGCCGTCGGCGATCTCCGGCACCTCGAGCGCGAACAGTCGGCGCACGAGGTCGGGGTGCGTGCGGCTCATGAACAGCTTGACGCGCGAGCCTTCCTTGCGGACCTCCACCAGGAGCCCGCGGATGCGGTCGCCGGGGTTGTAGGTCTCGCCGCGGACGCGGTCCTCCTTGCCGATCAGCGCCTCGACGCGGCCGAGGTTGACCACGACGTAGTCGCCCTCGAAGCGCTGCACGACGCCGTTCAACAGCGAACCGACGCGCGCCTCGTACTCGTCGTAGAGCACGTCGCGCTCCGCCTCGCGCACGCGTTGCGTGAAGCCCTGCTTCACCGCCTGCGCGACGATGCGGCCGAGGACGGAGAGATCGAACTCGTACTCCTCCTCGTCGTCCTCCATCGAGATCTCGCCCGTCTCGCGGTCGATCTTCACGACGAGGTCCTCGCCGACACCGAGGCGCTTGCGGACTCCCTGCGCGAGGGTGTCCTCCAGTACGCGGAAGAGCACCTCTTTCGGGATGTCCTTGTCGCGGTGGATCACCTCGACGTAGCGGATCAGGTCTTCGTGGTTCATGCTCGGTGTCGGCTTCCCCGGACGCGTTCGCGGCGGGGCGGCGCTTCTTAAATGGACAAGAAGAAGTGGGGGGGTGCCCACTTCCTCGGTCGGCTCGCAGGCCCGCGTCGGTCGCCGGAGGGGTCTCGACCCCTTCGATGGGACACGGGTGACTCGATAGTGTGGCGTTCCGGTGCTCGCGAGTCAACCTGGCGGCGCCCGCTCGCGCCGTTCCCGAGGCGCGTCTGGGCCGCCCCGCGCCGCGCCGCTACGATCCACCGCGAACCGCCCACCATGCTCCGCGCTCCGCTCCTCGTCCTCCTGCTGCTCGCCCCCGTCCGCGCCCTGGCCGCGGAGGACGCGCTCGCGCGGCTCGCCGCCGGGCCCGACGGCTTCGACGCGGCCTACGCCGGCCGGCTGCAGGCGGAGGAGCGCGGCGCCGAGCTCTTCGCGCCCGAGGGCGAGGTCGACCTGGCCGCGCGCCGGGCGCGGGCGCGCTGGTACGACCGCTACGGGGCGGCCGAGGCCTTCGACGGGGCGCTCGCCGCGCTGGCGACGGAGACCGACCGCGCCGCGCGCCGCGACCTGCTGCACGGCCTCGCGGTGCACGCCGCCGGGGACGCGCAGCGCGCGCGGGTCGCCGAGGCCTTCGACGGTCTGGACGGCGCCGCCGCGACCGAGCGCGCGGCCGCGGCCGTGACGCTGGGCGGCGAGGAGGGCGCCGCGCTGCTGGACCGCTGGATCGACGCCTGGCCGTCGCCGGACCGCGAGCGCGCGGCCGAGGCGCTGGGCGAGCTGCGCGTCGGGGCACGGCGCGTCGAGGACCGGCTGACCGGCCCGGGCGCGGCTCGCCTGGCCCCGGGCGTGCACGCCCGGCTGCTGGCGGCGCACGGACGCTTCTGGGGGGAGGACGCCGGCGGGGTCGACGCGCCGCGCCGGCGCGCGCCGATCGAACAGGGCCTGCGCCACCCCTCGCCGCAGGTGCGCGCCGCGGCGCGGCTCGCGGTCGAGCGCTTCCTCCTGGCCTGCCGCCGGCTGGAGCGCCCCGACCGCGCCGACGCGCTGCTCGCCGCGCTGGCCGCCGGCGAGCGCGACCCGCGGCCGTTCCAGGCGCGGCGCGCGGAACACGCGCTGTCGGAGGGCATGGACCCCGCCGTCGCGCGCGACGCCGCCGCGCGCATCGAGGGCTCCGCCGTGCTCGACCCGTCGCGCTCGTGGACGGCGCGCGCGGCCTACTACCGCGGCATGGCGGCGCTGGCCGCGCTGGACACGGACGACGCGCGCGAGGCCTTCGACCGCTCCGCCGCGCTGCTGGACGAGGCGCTCGCCGAACGCGTCGACCTGGCGCTGGGCCCCGGCGACCTGGCGCGACCAGGCACGGGCGCGGCGCAGGCCGGGCGCCTGGCGGACCGCGCGTCGCTCGAGCTCGCGCGGGCGCTCCTGGCGCTCGCCGAGGGCCGCGCCGCCGGCGACCTTGTCGTGCTGGAACACGCGCGGCGCGCGCACGCCTTCTCGCTGGAGTCGCAGGTCGCCGCCGCCGCCGCCGACGGGCTGGAGCTGGGCTCGATCGACCTCCTGCTGGAGGCGGACACCTCGCCGACGCGCCTCTTGTTCGCGCGCCCGCCGCACGACGCGTGGCCGGTCGAGCGAGGCTTCGCGGTGCGCCGCGAGCTGGGCCGCGCGCTGGCCTCGGTCGCGCCCTTCGAGTTCCGCGGCTTCGACCCCGTCCCCGGCCTGCCCGCCGGCGTCGCCGACCCGCGCGAGGATCCGGTGCGGGCGCACTGGATCGCGGAGCTGCCGGAGGCGCGCCGCCGCACGCTGCGCGAGGAGCTGCGCGAGCTGGAGCGCCGCGCGATCGACCTCGCGCGCGAGGGCGAGCGCATGTCGCCGCAGGAGGAGACCGAGATCGCCATCCTGCGCTGGCGCCTGGACCAGGAGGTCGACGAACCGCCGATGGAGGACCTGCGCGCGCCCTCGTCGATGGCGCTGTGGCTGGCGCAGGACCTGCGCGGCGACGGGCGCAGCGAGGAGGCGCGCGCGCTGGCGGAGGCGCTGCTCGCCGCGCTCGAGTCGGACGAGCTCGACGCGAAGACCGGCATGGGCCTGAACCTCGCGATCGAGGCGCAGCTCGTGATCGGCGGCTCGCTGACGGACGAGGGGCGCGGGGAGGAGGCGGAGGAGGCGTTGACGCTGGCGCTCGATCGCCTGGAGGGCCTCGAGAACCTGTTCCTCGAGCGCGAGGGCGGCGAGGCGGCCGCGGCGAACGCGCGCCGACGACGCGCGGGCGCGCTGGTGTCGCTGGCGGTGAACGCGAACGTGAAGCTGCAGCAGCCCGAGCGCGCGCTCGCGTACTTCGAGGAGGCGCACGCGCTGGCGCCGGACGAGGCGGGCGACGTGCTGCTGGCGTGCTACCGCGCGCGGATGGGCCAGGACGAGGAGGCGCGCGAGATCCTGGCGCGCGTCTTCGAGACCCCCGGCGACCTCTACAACCTCGCCTGCACCCACGCGCTGCTGGGCGACGCGGACCGCGCGCTCGACTACCTGGAGCGCGACTTCCGCGAGAACCACCCGAGCGCCGGCAGCCTGCGCCGCCAGCAGGAGTGGGCGCGGTCGGACCCCGACCTGGCGTCGCTGGCCGAGGACCCGCGCTTCGAGGCGCTGCTGGCGGCGAGCCCGGAAGAGCTGCTCACGCGCTGACGCGGGCCCGCCGGCCGAGGGCGCGAACACAGCCCCGAACCACGACCCTGACCGCGCCGTTGCAGGGATGGACCTCGCGGGCGGCTGCAGCCGTCCGCGAGGTCCATCCCTGCAACGGCGTCCTGCACGGCCGGGACACGTGGAAGGCAGCGCGAGTCCTCCGTCGCGGA
>JAUHYB010000281.1 GCA_030426745.1 bacterium | reverse complement strand
AGGTCGGCGTGCACATCGCGGACGTGTCGCACTACGTCGTCCCGGGCACGCAGCTGGACGACGAGGCGCTGGCGCGCGGCACGTCGGTCTACGTCGCCGACCAGGTCGTGCCGATGTTGCCCGAGGAATTGTCGAACGGCCTGTGCTCGCTCGTGGAAGCGCGCCCGCGCCTGGCGTTCTCCGTGATGATGACCTTCGACGCGAAGGGCGAGCGCACGGCGGCGCGCGTGCACAAGAGCGTGATCCGCTCGAAGAAGCGCTGCACCTATCGCGCGGTGCAGGAACTGCTGGACGGCGCCGACACCGACGACGCGAAGGCGCTCGCCTTCCTCGAGGACGACCTGCGCCTGTTCGAGCGCTGGACGAGGCTGCAGCAGAAGAAGCGCGAACAACGCGGCGCGCTGCAGCTGGTCAGCACCGAGCAGAAGTTCGTCTTCGACGACGATCACGAGGTCACCGCGATCGTCGACGCTCCGCGCTACTTCTCGCAGAAGCTGATCGAGGAGACCGCGCTGGCCGCGAACCAGGCGGTGGGGGACCTGTTCCGCGCGAAGGGCCTGCCCACGATCTACCGCGTGCACCCGGAGAAGGACCCCGAGGAGATCGCGTCGGTCGCGAAGATGCTGCTGGACCACGGCATCCGCGTGCCGGACAAGGACCGCTTGACCGGCCGCGACATCGCGCGGCTGATCCGCGCCGCGCGGCGCAAGCCGAACGCCGACGCGCTGATCCAGCGCATCATGGGGTTGATCGAGCGCGCCGTGTACGAGGTGCACGACCACGAGGACGTGGCGACGCACTTCGGGCTGGCGCGCGAGGCGTACCTGCACTTCACGTCGCCGATCCGGCGCTACCCCGACCTCCTGGTGCACCGCTGGCTCCACGACGTCGAGTCGCGCGGCGCGGAGGCCGAGGGCGAGCTGAAGGCGGACGCGCTGGTCGAGGACCTGAACGACGTCGCGGCGCACTGCTCGATCCGCGCGGACCTGGCCGAGATGGCGGAGCGCGCCGTCTTCGACCTGAAGGTCTGCCAGTACATGGAGCCGCACGTCGGCGAGGCGCTGGACGCCCAGGTGCGGCGCGTCTCCATGGGCGGCATCGAGGTCTACCTGAAGGACTACAACGTCACCGCCTTCCTGCCGCGCCGCGCGATCGGCGAGAAGGGCGAGCTGAAGGGCCCGACCCTGAACGTGCGGGTCGGGCGGGCGATGAAGTCCTTCACGGAGGGCTACCCGATCCGCGTCAAGCTGAAGGACGTCGACTTCCTGCGCCTGCAGGTCCTGCTCGAGCTCGCCTGATCCTCGGAGACGGCGAGGGCGCGCCCTCCCGGGCTGCCACTTGATCGCGACCTCGCGGGCGGCGAAGCTCCGCGCGCCCCCGTCGAACCCACCACCGAAGTCGACACCCCCCGATGCGCCGCTACTTCTACCTCGCCGCCGCCCTCGCGCACCTCGTCGTCGCGCTCGCCGGAGCCTTCCTCTGGAGCGGCTTCTTCTGGGCCTTCGCGATCGTCACGCCGCTGACGCTCGTCGGCATCCGCGACGCGACGCAGAGGCGGCGCGCCGTGCTGCGCAACTTCCCGGTCATCGGGCACTTCCGGTACCTGTTCGAGGCGATCCGCCCCGAGATGTACCAGTACTTCATCGAGTCGGAGACGGACGGCGCGCCGATCAACCGCGAGTTCCGCTCGGTGATCTACCAGCGCGCGAAGGGCGAGCTGGACACGCTGCCGTTCGGCACGCAGCGCGACGTGTACGCCGAGGGATACGAGTGGGTGAACCACTCGCTCACCGCGCGCCCGCCGCTGGCGGAGCCGCCGCGCGTCCTGATCGGCAAGGACACCTGCGAAAAGCCGTACGCCGCCTCGCTGCTGAACGTCTCGGCGATGAGCTACGGCGCGCTGTCGAAGAACGCGATCCTGGCGCTGTCGAAGGGCGCCGCCCAGGGCGGCTTCGCGCACAACACCGGCGAGGGCGGCATCAGCCCGTACCACCTGGCGGGCGGCGCGGACCTGATATGGCAGATCGGCACCGGTTATTTCGGCTGCCGCGACGAGAACGGCAACTTCGACGAGGATCGATTCCGCGCGAACGCGACGCTGGACCAGGTCAAGATGATCGAGGTCAAGCTGTCGCAGGGCGCGAAGCCCGGCCACGGCGGCATCCTGCCCGCGGCGAAGGTCACGCCCGAGATCGCCGCGATCCGCCACGTTCCGATGGGGCACGACGTGCTGTCGCCGCCGGCCCACCGCGCCTTCGACGACCCCGGCGGGTTGCTGCGCTTCGTGCGGCGCCTGCGGGAACTCTCCGGCGGCAAGCCGGTCGGCTTCAAGCTCTGCATCGGAGAGCCGTCCGAGTTCCTGTCGATCTGCAAGGCGATGGTGGAGACGCGCCTGCACCCGGACTTCATCACGGTCGACGGCGGCGAGGGCGGCACGGGCGCCGCGCCGCTGGAGTTCTCGAACTCGATCGGCACGCCGCTGTCCGAGGCGCTGGTGTTCGTGCACAACGCGCTCGTCGGCTTCGACCTGCGCGACAAGGTCAAGGTGATCGCAGGCGGCAAGATCATCACCGGCTTCCACATGGCCAGCCGCATGGCGCTCGGCGCCGACCTGTGCTACTCGGCCCGCGCGATGATGATCGCCATCGGGTGCATCCAGGCGCGGCGCTGCAACTCGAACCACTGCCCGGTCGGCGTGGCGACGCAGGACCCCGGCCTCGCCGGCGGCCTCGACCCCGAGGACAAGGCCGCGCGGGTCGCGCGATACCACCACGACACGGTGCACAGCCTGCTCGAGATCGCGGGCGCGGCCGGCCACGGCGACCCCGCCGGGCTCACGCCGGACCTGTTCCACCGCCGCATCGGACCGTCGGAGGTGAAGTGCTTCGACGAGATCCACGAGTTCATCGAGCCCGGCGCCCTCCTGTACGACCCCGTGCCCGAGCGCTTCGAGCGCGCCTGGTACCGGGCGTCGGCGGAGCGCTTCCGCTAGCCCGAAGCGCCGATGGGCGCGATCGGCTCCGGCGATCGCGGGGCCGCCCGCGGGCCCTCGGCGGCCGCCCGTCCTTGAACCCCCGGGCCGCGGGCCTAGCATGGCTGCGCGCGGGACTCCGCCCCGCGCCCCCGGGGCGCCTCCTCCGCGCGCGCGCCCCGCGCTGCACACCCACCTCGAGACGACGACAGAAACCGACGAGGGGCCCGACGCGGTCCCCCGCAAGGAGCACTCCCATGGCCTTCGAGCTTCCCGAACTTCCGTACTCCAAGGACGCGCTGGCGCCGCACATCTCGGTCGAGACGATCGAGTACCACTACGGCAAGCACCACAACGCCTACGTCACGAACCTGAACAAGCTCACCGAGGGTTCGGACAACGCGAACAAGAGCCTCGAGGACCTGATCAAGACCTCCGAGGGCGGCGTGTTCAACAACGCCGCGCAGATCTGGAACCACACCTTCTACTGGAACTGCCTGTCGCCGAACGGCGGCGGCAAGCCGTCCGGCGCCCTCGCCGCGGCGATCGACGAGAAGTGGGGCTCCTTCGACAAGTTCCAGGAGGAGTTCACCCAGAAGGCCGCGACGCTCTTCGGCTCGGGCTGGGCGTTCCTCTACAAGAAGGCGGACGGCTCCCTCGAGATCGGCCAGTACGCGAACGCCGGCAACCCGATGACCGACGGTCACACGCCGCTGATGACCTGCGACGTCTGGGAACACGCCTACTACGTCGACTACCGCAACGCGCGCCCCAAGTACATCGAGGCCTTCTGGAAGCTCGTGAACTGGGACTACGTCGCGTCGAACCTGTAGACCGACGCCGCGCCGCGCCCGACGACCGGCCGCCGGTCCCCGTCCGCGGGGATCGGCGGCCGTCTTCGTGGGGGAGGCGCGTCCCCGGCCGCCTCGGGCGTTGTAGGGAACGCGCCGCGCGCGGCTCGACGACGGAGAGCCAGGCCGGCCCCCCCGCGGGGAAGCGAATCGCCGCCCGCGGGGACGCGACCCCCCCCCCCCGCCCGCGCGGAAGCGAACCGCCGAGCGCCGCGGACGCGGGTCCGGAGGCGGGCGGACGTGCGGAAGCCCTCGGCGCCTCGTTCCGGGGCGCTCAAAAGCCCGGAATCGGGGTCACACCGACGGGCTCGCGCGCCGAAGAGCGCGCTCGTGACTCCACGTTGACCTGCCGCGCGCAGCGGCTAGCCTGGAGGCCCCGGAACCAGATCCCCCCCCCGAGGAGAGGACCTCGATGAACTTCAAAGCCTGGACGCTCCCGAGCGCCCTGCTCGCCACCCTGGCGGTCGCCGTCGGCATGGCCGCCCCCGCGACGCAAGGCGTCTCGGTCGGCGAGCGCGTCACCTACACCTTCCGCGACCCCGTCCTGAACTCGATGGGCGTGACCAAGCTCGAGGACATGCGCGGCAAGCCCGTGGTCGTCGAGTTCTGGGGCACCCGCTGAGGCGCCTGCATTTCGGGCTCCGTGCCGAGCTCCATCAAGATGCAGGAAGAGTACGGCGACGACATCCAGGTCGTCTTCGTCGAGGCCCAGGGGACCAGCGTCCCCGACACCCACCGGTTCATCCTGAACCAGAAGT
>JAUHYB010000280.1 GCA_030426745.1 bacterium | reverse complement strand
TCGCGCGGGCGCGGCGCATCCTGAACAAGGACCACTTCGGCCTCGACGAGGTGAAGAAGCGCATCCTCGAGTTCCTGGCGGTGCGCAAGCTGCGCCCGGACGGCAAGAACCCCAGCCTGCTGCTGGTCGGCCCGCCCGGCGTCGGCAAGACGTCGCTGGGCAAGAGCATCGCCCGCGCCATGAACCGCGAGTTCGTGCGCGTCAGCCTGGGCGGCGTGCACGACGAGTCCGAGGTGCGCGGACACCGCCGCACCTACGTCGGCGCGATGCCCGGGAACGTGATCCAGGGCATCCGGCGCGCGGGCGTGAACAACCCGGTGTTCATGCTCGACGAGATGGACAAGCTGGGCCGCGGCATGCACGGCGACCCGTCGGCGGCGCTGCTCGAGGTGCTCGACCCCGAGCAGAACTCGACCTTCCGCGACAACTACCTGGGCGTGACCTTCGACCTGCACCGCGCGCTGTTCATCGGCACGGCGAATGTGCTGGAGGCGGTGCCCGGGCCGCTGCGCGACCGCTTCGAGGTGATCCACATCCCCGGCTACACCGAGGCCGAGAAGCTGCAGATCGGCAAGCGCTACCTGGTCGCGCGCCAGCTCGACAACACGGGCCTCGAGCCGCACCAGTGCGACGTCACCGACGAGGCGCTGCACGAGGTGATCCGCCACTACACGCGGGAGGCCGGCGTGCGGAACCTGGAGCGCAACATCGGCGCGATCTGTCGCCACGTCGCGACGCGCATCGTCGAGGGCAAGCGCCGCAGCGTGAAGGTCGGCCCCAAGCAGGTCCGCGAGATCCTGGGTCCGCACCGCTTCGAGTCCGAGATCGCGACGCGCACCTGCGTGCCCGGCGTGGCGACGGGGCTCGCGTGGACGCCGGTCGGCGGCGAGATCCTGTTCATCGAGGCGACGGCGATGCCCGGTTCCGGCGGCCTGACGCTGACGGGGCAGCTCGGCGACGTGATGAAGGAGAGCGCGCGCACCGCGATGAGCCTGGTGGAGAGCCGCTGGGAGTCGCTGGGCGTCGAGCGCGACCACTTCCAGAAGATCGACGTGCACCTGCACATCCCGGCGGGCGCGATCCCGAAGGACGGGCCCAGCGCGGGCGTCGCCATGTACACGGCGCTGATCTCCCTGTTCACCGGGCGCGTCGTGCGCTCCGATCTGGCGATGACCGGCGAGATCAGCCTGCGCGGGCTGGCGCTGCCCGTCGGCGGCATCAAGGAGAAGCTGCTCGGCGCGCTCGCCGCGGGCATCCGCACCGTCGTGTTGCCGAAGCGCAACCAGCCGGACGTCGAGGAGATCCCGGAGAAGGCGCGCAAGGGCCTCGAGGTGCACTACGTCGAGCGCGCCGACCAGGCGGTCGAGCTCGCGCTCGAGAGCGACGACTGCGACCCGCCGAAGCGCCGCCGCGCCGCGAAGAAGACGTCGCGCACGCGGCGGTAGGACGGCGCGGGGTTCCGGCCCGGGGGTCCGGCGCGCGAACTCCGCGCGCCGTGTCTGCGCGCCGTGTCTGCGCGCCGTGTCTGCGCGCCGTGTCTGCGCGCCGTGTCCGCTCGCCGCGTCTGCGCGGGATATCCGCGCGGGATGTCCGCGCGGGATGCCGGCGCTCAGAAGCTCGAGCCGATGCTGAAGTGCAGCACGCTGTTCGACTCGCCGACGCGCGGGTTCGGGTTGATGCCCCAGTCGAGTCGCACCGGGCCGATCGGCAACAGCCAGCGGATGCCCGGGCCGACGCCGTAGCGCAGGTTCCGGAAGTCGCCGTAGTCGTCCAGCGTCAGGTTCACGTTGCCCGCGTCGACGAACAGCGTGCCCTCGAAGCTCTTCCAGATCGGGTAGCGCAGCTCGACCGTCGCGGTGGACGACGTCTCGCCGCCGATCGGGTTGCCCTGCGGGTCCTTCGGGCCGAGCTCGCTCTGTCGGAACGACCGCACGGAGTTCGCGCCGCCGTTGAAGAAGCGCTCCTGCAGCGGCAGCGTCACGGTGTCGCCGTAGGGGATCGCGAAGCCCGTGCGCAACGAGAAGACGAAGCCGGTGTTCTCGCTGAGCGGCAGGTACTCGCTGACGCTGGCGGAGATCCGCACGAAGTCGAGGTCCGACGCGATGTTCTGGTCGGAGACCTCGAACAGCGCCCGCGCGTAGCGGCCGGTGCGCGGCAGGAAGACGCTGTCGCGCTCGTCGTAAGTCGCCGCCAGCGAGACGATCGACAGGTTGACGTCCTCGTCCAGGCCCTCGGTGCCGGGCGCGCCGACCTTCACGTCGCGCGCGTCGGACCGGCGGTACTCGTACCCGGTCGACACGCTGTACTTGCGACCCCACTCGCGCGTCACCAGCGCCTGGCCGCCCAGGTTCACGCTGGTGAACGACGGCTCGTCGCGCTCCTTCGCGAACAGCGACAGGTCGCCGATCAGCTCGCTGTCGAACAGCCACGGGTCGGTGAGCGTGCCGACCACCTCGCGCGCCTTCTCGCTGACCAGGCCCTCGAGCTTCCCGCGGCGGCCCGTGCCGAACAGGTCGCGCTCGGTGATGCCGGCGCGGAAGCGCAGGCGCTCGTACGACCCGTACCCCGGCTCGCCGTAGATCTCGAGGCTCGGCAGCTCCTGCACCTCGACGCGTACGTCGCGCACCTCCCCGTCGCCGACGGTCTCGATGCGCACGGCGCGGAACAGGCCGGAGCGGTACAGCGCGCGGAAGCTCTGCCGCTCCTTGTCGCGGTCGAAGGGCTCGCCCTCCCGGAACGCCAGGCGCGAGCGGATGAAGGACTCGCGCGTCTCGTCGTTGCCGACCACCAGGACCTGTCCGATGCGCACGAACTGGCCGGGGTCGGTCGTGACGTCCAGGTGCACGCGCCCGTCGCTGCCCGTCGGACGCGCGACGACCTCGACGTCGACGTCCGGATAGCCGCGTCGCGCGAAGTGCTCGACGACCGCCGCGCGCACCTGGAACGCCATGCGCGGGAAGTAGGCCTGGCCCAGGAAGCGCTGCAGCGACGCGCGCAGCTGGTCCGCGTCCGCCGTGCCCTCGGCCAGCTCGATCGCGTGGATCGTCGACCGCACGCCTTCGCGCACGACGAACACGACCTCGACCTCGCGCCGGTCCTCGTCGAAGACCGGCTCTTCCAGCTCGACCTCGACGTCCAGGAAGCCGTTCTCGTAGTACGCGTCGGCCAGGCGCTCGGCGGAGCTCGTGAGGCGCGACTCGACGTACAGGCGGTCCCCGGTGTCGAACCACCCCGTGCGCGGCGTCTGCACCGCGCCGTGCAGCGCCTTGCGGTCGAAGAAGGTCGCGCCGCGGAAGTGCACGGTCCGGATCACGGTGCGGGGGCCCTCGTCGATGACGATGCGCACCTCGGGCGGCGCGCCGGGCGTCGGCTCGTACTCGTAGGTGACGGACGCGAAGGGGTGGCCGGCGCCCAGGTAGTGCTGGTGCATCGCCCACGCCGCGTCGTCGACGGCCGCCTTCTTGTAGCCGTTCTCGACGAAGCGCTCGAGGTCGGGCTTCGCCGCGCGCAGGAGCGCGTTCTCGCCGATCGAGCGGTTCCCGTCGAAGGTCAGCGTGTAGGGGAGCGCGCCCTCCGGCGGCTCGGGGCGCTGGTCCGCCCACGGCAGGAACTGGCAGCCGGCCGCCAGGAAGGCCGCCGCGATCGCGGGCAGGATCCTCATCGCACGCGGAACGAGATGCGGATCCCGACGTTGTAGAAGTCGTACTCGTCGCGCTCGGCGATGACGTACAGCGTGTCGTTCTCGCGCGTCACGTGCTCCGCCAGGCGGAACCGGCCCTCGATCGTCGACGCGCCCGTCTGGCTGACGTCCTCGCCGGTGATGATCTCGATGCGGTCCATCAGCGAGTCGGACGACGTGTCGCCCGGCTCCGGCGCGATCCACCACGACAGGAAGTCCTTCGCCAGGTAGGTCGCCAGCTGTTGCGCCACGTCGCCGGCGCGCGTGTTCTCGTCGCCCGGCACGCGGCCGGTCAGCACCAGGTTCAAGAGCTCCGTCGTGTTCAGCGACGGGTCCGACGACATCGTCACCTCGGTCGCGTCGAACGGCCCGGCCACCTGCACCGACACGTCGTAGCCGCGGATGCGGCCCTCGCACTGCACGGACAGCTCCGGCACGAACGGGTTGGCCTCGTCGAACACCAGCGTGCCCGACGTGACGTGCAAGCGCGTCGCCGGCAGGTTGACGATCGCCGGGTCGAAGTAGACGACGCCGATCAGGATCGGCAGCTCGCCGGTGCCCGACAGGTGCAAGTCGGGTCGCAGGCCGCCGACGTAGGTGGACGTCTCGATGCGGAAGGCCGCGCCCGGCGCCGTCCCGACCTCCAGGTCGAAGCGCGCGTTGGCCATCGGCCCTTCGCTGATGCGGAAGATCTGCAGCCCGCGCGCGCGCACCGGCTTGGGGCCGCCCAGGAAGCTCGTCACGTCGATGCGCGTGCTGTACACGCCGTCGGCCACCTCCGCGCGGCCGGCGATCAGGAGCTCCTCGAGCGGCCCGGACACCGTCGCGTCGACGTTCGCGCGCACGCGCGTGCCGCCGTGGCGCACCAGCAACAGGTCGTCGCCGACGAGCCGCGCGTCCAGCACCAGGCC
>JAUHYB010000279.1 GCA_030426745.1 bacterium | reverse complement strand
GGCTGCGCATGGCGGCCGGCCTGACGCTCCTGTGCGGCGGCGTGATCGCCGCGAACGAGTACTTCGCGCGCAAGGGCGACCCGCGCGAGGACCGCCTCGCCGGCGTCGACCGGCCGGAACGCGCGGAGGGGCTGCGCGCCGAGTTCGAGTACGGCTCGTCGTCCGCGATGGACAAGCGCGGCGCGCAGGGCCCCGCGGGTTCGGTGGAGTCGCGCGCCCAGCGCGACGAGGACGCGGTGCGCGAGGCGCGCCTGGGCGACGTACCGCGCACCACGAGCCGGGTCGACGCCGGCGAGGAGCCGCCGATCATCGAAGAAGGATTCCTGTCGTCCCGCGGCGGGACCGCGCCCGGCGCGAAGGCGGACGTCGCGAACGGGCAGAGCACGCCCGCCGGCGACTCGCCGGGGATGGGCGGCGGAGCCGGCGGCGCGTATCACGGCCCCGGCGACATCTCGCCGCCCGTCGGCGCGCCGAGTGAAGCGAAGGACCAGGCGTGGTCCGCCGGCATGCCCGTCGCCGAGAGCGCGTCGCCGCAAGCGCCGTCGACGCTGACGATCGGGCGCAGCGGCGAGGAGCCGGACCCGAGCGTGTTGGTGGTCGACGCCGCGCCCGACACGACGCCGAGCCCTGAACCGGCGCTGAAGGCGAAGGCGAAGGCGAACGAGCCCGCCGCGCGGGCGCGCCTCGGGACGTCCGCCGGCCCCGCGACGCCGGGCCCCGCCGGACCGTCGTCGCCCGGACCGCGGCGACCGGCGAGCGGCGCGACCGAGCGCGAGGTGCTCGACGCCCTCGGCGGTCTCGGCTACGTCGGCGGCGGCGGCGCGGCGCCCGGCGGTGAGACGGGCGCCGTCGTCCGACGCTTCGACGGCGGGACGACGATCTCCGTCGACACCGACGTCAACGACCGCTTCGCGGGAGGCGCGGTCGACACGGAAGCGGGGCGCGGTCGCTTCGACTTCTCGCTCGAAGAGCGCAAGCGCGACTACGCCGGGCGCCTGCAGTACAGCGAAGAGGAGCTCGCGGAGATCGCGAAGGCGCGCGCGGACCTCGTGCTGCAGTCGTGCCGTCGCCGCCCGAACGAGCGTCCGTCGATGATGTTCTACCGCTTCTACGGCGACAACGCGTTCGAGCTGGCGCACCTCGACGCGCTGTCGACCTTCGGCGCGGACGTGGACACGGCGAGCTACACGCTGGCGCGGCGCTACCTGGTCGACGGCGTGCTGCCCGAGAAGGCGCAGATCCGCACCGAGGAGTTCGTGAACTACTTCCGCCCGGACCTGGCGCCGCCGCCGGCCGACTCCGCCGTGCCGTTCGCGGTGCACACGGAGCTGTCGGACAGCCGCTTCGGGACGGACCGCTGGGCGCAGAGCGGAGAGGGCGCGACGCAGCGACAGATGTTGCGCGTCGGGATCCGCGGTAAGGAGGTCGCTCGCGAGGAGCGCCAGCCGTTGCAACTGACGTTCGTCGTCGACACCTCCGGCTCGATGCAGCAGGAGAACCGCATGGAGCTGGTGAAGCACGCGCTGCGCCTGCTCGTGACGGAGCTCGACGCGCGGGACTCGATCGCGATCGTCGCGTTCAGCAACGAAGCGCGACAGGTGTTGCCGATGACCAGCGCCGCGAACCGCGGCTTGATCGAGTCGGCGATCCACGGCCTGACGCCGAACGGCGGAACGAACGCCGAGGCGGGCCTGATGATGGGATACGAGACGGCCGGCCTGACGCTTGCGCCGGGGAGTCACAGCCGCGTCGTGCTGCTGTCGGACGGCGTCGCCAACATCGGCCAGACCGACCAGGACCGCGTGAACGACTCGGTCAAGCGGCAGCGCGACCGCGGCGTCTACCTGAACACGGTGGGCGTCGGCATGGGGAACCACAACGACGTGTTCCTCGAGCAGCTCGCGAACAAGGGCGACGGACTGTGCAACTACGTCGACGACGAGCGCGAGGCGCGGCGCGCGCTGGTGGAGAACTTCACCGGAGCGTTCGAGACGATCGCGCGCGACCTGAAGGTGCAAGTCGAGTTCGACCCGTCGCAGGTCTACCGTTATCGCTTGCTCGGCTACGAGAACCGCGCGATCGCGGACGCGGACTTTCGCAACGACAAGGTCGACGCGGGCGAGATCGGCGCGGGGCACCAGGTGGTCGCGCTGTACGAGCTGGAGCTGACGGGGAACGCCTCGGAAGCGCCGATGGCGACCGTGCGCGTGCGCTGGAAGGCGCCGACGGGCGCGGGCCGCGACCCGCTCGAGGACGCGGCCGCGGGAGAGATCGCGCACCCGGTGGGGGCGTCGACCCGCACGGCCTGGGAGGGCGCGTCCGCCGGCTTCCGCCGCGACGCCTGCGTCGCCCAGTTCGCCGAGATCCTGCGCCGCAGCGTGCACGCCCGCGGCGACTCGCTGGACGAGCTGATCGCGGAAGCGTCGAAGCTGGACGCCGAGCTGCGCGACGCCGACGTCACGGAGTTCGTCGACATGCTGCGCCGCTCGCGCGAGCTGATCCTGCAGCACGCGCCGCGCCACACCGACCTGTCGGACTGCGTCGACGCGCTGCGCCGTAACCGCATCCTGCGCGCGCAGCTCGAGGAGGTTCGACGCGACCGCAACGACGAGCTGCTGCGCGAGCTGGAGACGCAGAACGCCCAGCTCGAGACCCGCATCCGCGACCTGATCCGGCAGGAGCTCGACGGCCAGCTGAAGTAGGCGACCCGCAGGCGAGATGCCCGAAGGTGCCGTGCCGGGTGCAGGATCGTCGGGTTGATAGACAGCGGCGGCCATTCGGCCGCCGCTGTCTATCAACCCGACGATCCTGCACCCGGCACGGCACCTTCAAGCATCGCACGGCACCGGTGCATCGGGGCGAACCGGCCTGTTGAAGCGAACCGGCCCGCCGGAGCACATCGGCCCGCGCAGTCGGGCTCGCCGCGCGGGGCGCGCTACTGGAGCGTCGCCATCCCCTCCTCGATCTCCGCGCGCCCGTACGTGTGACCCGGGATGGTGTACGCGACCTCTCCGTCCGCGTCGAAGATCACCAGCCCGTGCTTCAGGTCCGTGAAGCCGTACAGCTCGATCTCGTCCTTCCGCTTCGCCGTCTCCTCCGCCGGGACGATGACGAAGTCGAACTGCTCCCCGTACTCCTGCTCGAGCTCGCGCACGGCGGCTCGCACCTTGACGCAGAAGGGTCAGGTGTCCGCGATCATGTAGTAGCGGACCTCGGGCAGCGACGTCTCGGCCGCGGCGACGGTCGCGTCGGTCTGCGGGGCGGGTTCGGTGTGTTCGGTCGCGGAGTCCTGCGAGGCGCAGGCCGCGGCGAGCGGCAGCGCGAGGAGCAGGGCGCGGAGGGGAGTGTGCTTCATGCGCACACCATAGCGCGGGTGGCCGAAGGTACCGTGCCGGGTGCAGAATCGTCGGGTTGGCAGCAGCGGCGGCCGATCGGTCGCCGCTGCTGCTAACCCGACGATTCTGCACCCGGCACGGTACCTTCGGCCACGGCACTTTCCGCTACGGCGTCCACGTCCGCGATCGACGCGCGCCGGAGCGGTCGAACCACTCGACCGTGATCGGCGCGTCCGCGGCGCGCGCCGCGAGCACCTCGCGCACGTCCTCCGCGGTGCGCAGCAGGACGCCGTTCAGCGTCGCGACCACGTCCCCCGCGCGCAGGCCGACCGCTTCCGCGATCGTCGCCGGCAGGACGTTCTGCACGAGCAAGCCCGTCCCCGGCTCCAGCCCGTCGACGCGGCCCTGCCACGCCCCCGCCTCGCGCATCATCACGCCGAGCACGTCCGTGCGCACCTCGCCGGGTGACAGCGCGGCGTCCGGAACGCCGAGCTCGCGTTGCAGGCGATCGAGCAGCGAACGCGCGTCCTCGCCCGGCGACAGCGGGCGCATCGACATCTCGTCGCGCAACTCCGGGTGCAGCTCCAGCAGCTCCTCCATGCTCTCGGCCTCGAACGTCTCGATCACCTCCTCGCCGTCCTCGATGGTCCGACGCTCGACGCGCACGCCGTCGGGGCCCGACTCGATCGAGAGCCCGCGGCCCGAACCGCTCGCGCCGGGCATGCGGTCGAGCGACTCGCGCAGGTCGCGCATCAGGTCCCGCACCTCGAAGGGGTCGCCGCCGAAGGGGTCGAGCCCGCCGAACGCGCCGCCTCCGAACCACCGGTCGAAGGGGTCCGCGCCGCGCGTCCCGAAGGGAGCGCCGCCGAAGGGCGAGAGCGGCCGCGCCCGCCCCGCGTCGCGCGCTTCCTCCAGGGTCAACCACGCCGTCCACGCGAGGCAGGCGTCCTCGCTCGCGGCCCACTCCTCCAGCGCGGCTCGCGCGCCCGCGCTGTTCCGCGCCTCGCGCGCCAGGTCGCGCATCGCCCGCCGGCGCGCCTCGAAGTCGGGCTGCGACAGCTCCGCCTTCCAGGTCGCCGCGTCGAACGTCGGGCGCAACGGCTGCACGCGGCCGTCGGGTGCGTCGTCCACGGGCCGCAGCGCGTCCGCGCGCGCGTCCTCGACCGGCGCCAGCGGGCTCGCCTCGGCCGCGGGCGGCGCCGCGCCGTCCTGCGCGTGCGTCGCGAAGGCCAGTCCGGCCGTGAGGAGGGCGAGGGGCAAGAGGGCGATCGTCAGGGTCTTCGTCT
>JAUHYB010000278.1 GCA_030426745.1 bacterium | reverse complement strand
ACGGTCGACGGCTTCCGCGCGTGGATGCGGCGGCTGGTCGACACGAACCTGAAGGACGCGATCCGCGCGCTGGAGCGCGACAAGCGGCCCGACGCGCGGCGGCGCGTGACGCACGACGGGCAGGGATCGTCGGCAAGGACGCTGTTCGCGCGCGTGTCCGGCGACGGTGCCAGCCCCAGCCAGGCGCTGTCGGCCCGCGAAGAGGTCGCGCAGCTCGAGGCCGCCCTCGCCCGCCTGCCCGCCGACTACCGCCGCGTGGTCGAACAGGTCGACCTGGCCGAGCGGCGCGTCGCGGAGGTCGCCCAGGAGATGGGGCGCAGCGCGGGGGCGGTGCACCTGCTCGTGAAGCGCGCCCACGACCGCTTGCGCGAGATCCTGGGCGGTTGAGGGCTGCGGCCGTCCCTCGCGCCGCCCGCGCCGAAGGCGGATAATCCCGGAATCGGTGTGCATCGACGCTCGCGACGTCGTCGTGCCCCGTGAGGGAGACCCATGACCGACGAATCCGAACCGAGACCGTCCGACACCGAAGACCTGATCGCCGGCGCGTGGCGCCAGGTGGCCGACGATTCCGTCGAGCGCGCCGGCGCCGCCGCGGGGGAAGCAGCGGGCGACACCATCGACCGCTACAAGCTGCTGCAGGAGATCGGCGAGGGCGGCATGGGCACCGTCTGGATGGCGGAGCAGTCCGAGCCGATCAAGCGGCGCGTGGCGCTGAAGATCATCAAGCTCGGGATGGACACGAAGGAGGTCGTCGTCCGCTTCGAGGCCGAGCGCCAGGCGCTTGCGCTGATGGACCACCCGAACATCGCGCACGTCATCGACGGCGGCGCGACCGAGACGGGGCGTCCGTACTTCGTGATGGAGCTCGTCAAGGGCGTGCCGATCACCGAGTACTGCGACCGCGCGAAGGCCGGCTTGCGCGAGCGCCTCGAGCTGTTCACGAAAGTCTGCGAGGCGATCCAGCACGCGCACCACAAGGGCGTGATCCACCGCGACATCAAGCCGTCGAACGTGCTCGTCACCCTGCACGACGGCGTGCCGGTGCCGAAGGTGATCGACTTCGGCATCGCGAAGGCGACCAGCGCCGAGCTGACGCAGAAGACGATGTTCACGCAGTTCGCGGCGATCATCGGCACGCCCGAATACATGGCGCCCGAGCAGGCGGAGATGTCGGGCCTCGACATCGACACGCGCGCGGACGTCTATTCGCTCGGCGTGTTGCTGTACGAACTGCTGACGGGAACGAAGCCGTTCGACATGAAGACGGCGCTCGAGGCGGGATACCAGGAGATGCTGCGCACGATCCGCGAGGTCGACCCCGCGAAGCCTTCGACGCGCGTCTCGACCCTGCGCGAGACCGGAACGATCGCCGACGGTCGCCACGTGAACGTCGACGAGATGTCGCGCCGGCTGCGCGGAGACCTCGACTGGATCGTGATGAAGGCGCTCGAGAAGGACCGCTCGCGTCGCTACGAGACGCCGAACTCCTTCGCGGCCGACCTGGCGCGCTACCTGGTCGGCGATCCGGTCGAGGCCGCGCCGCCCAGCACGCTGTACCGCGTGAAGAAGTTCATCCGCCGCCGGCGCAAGTCGGTCGCGACGGTCGCGGTGTTCCTGATGCTGCTCGTCGCGGGCGCCGTCGGCACCGGCATCGGTTGGTGGCGCACGGAACGCGCGAACGAGGCGCTCGACCAGGCGCTGCAAGAGCGCACCGCCGCGCTGGACGCGCGCACCGAGGCGCTCGCCGGCGAAGCGGAGCAGCGCGAACTCGCCGAAGCGAACGCCGAGGAGGCGCGCACCGAGTTGCGCCGCGCCGAGCTCACGAACCACCTGATCGGCGACCTGCTGCGCAGCTTGACGCCGCAAGTCGCGAAGGGCGCCGACGTCACGCCGTTCCGCCGCGTGCTCGACCGCGCGGTCGAGCGCTTGAACGACGGAACGATCGAAGACCCGCTGGTCGCGGCGCAACTGCGCGAGACGGTGGGCGGCGTGTTCCTCCTGCTCGGGTTGTACGACGACGCGCTCGAGCACCTGCCGCGCGCGGTCGACGAGTTGACCGAGCTCCTCGGGCCCGACCACATCAAAACGCGCACGGCGCAATTGGCGCTCGGTCGGCTGTACTTGATGACCGACGACGACGAGCAGGCGGAGCGCTTGTTGCGCGGCGCCTTCGACACCTTCCTCGAGGAGCACGGCGGCGAGGACGACCGCACCTTGCTCGCCGCGCAGTCGCTGGCGTTCTTCTACGGGTCGCGCGAGCGGACGGAGGAGGCGCTCGAGGTGCTCTCGACCGGACCGGACGGGGGCTTCATCGAATACGACTACGACGTGCAGGCGCACCGCCTGCACGCCGGCATGTTGGTCATGTCGCTGATCAACTCCAACCGGTACGCGGAGGCGCAGGAGCTGCTCGACGAGCTCTCCGCCGCCTGCGACGGCGACGCCGACTGCAACGAGGAGGAGTTGCAGTCGCTCGCCGGCTCGCGCGCGCTTCTCGCCGAGAAGCGGGGCGACAAGAAGAGCGCGCTCGTCGCCTCGCACGCCCGCTACGAACGCCTGCTCGAGACGCACGGACCGGACCACCCCGAGACCTTGGTGTCGATGACCGAGCTCGGCGTCAAGCTGGTCGACTTCCGCGAGTTCGACGCGGCCGAGGAGCTGATCGAGGAGGCCGAGGACCGCGCCGAGGACGTCCTGGGCCCCGACCACCGCGCCACCCTGCGCGCCCGTTACGCGATGGCTTGGCTGCGCATGCACGAGCGCCGCCGCAACAAGGCCGAGCGCCTCTACCTCGCGCTGCTCGAGGACGCCGACCGCATCCTGCCCGAGGGAAACGAGGTCTCGACTAGCACGCGCCGCGACCTCGGCATGCTCTACCAGGAGTTGAAACGCCCCGACGACGCCGAACGGATGCTGCGCGCCGCACTCGACATGACCCTCGCCACCAAACCCGAGGGTCACATCGACGTGATGGGCGCGCGCACCAACCTCGCCGGCCTCTGCTACGACCTGGGCCGCTACGACGACGCCGCCGCCCAGTGCGAGATCAGCCTGCCCAACCTGCGCCGCATCCTGGGCCCGGACCACCAGTGGACGAACAACGCGACGTACATCCTGGCGCACACCTACACCAAGCTGGGCCGCGACGACGACGCGCTGCCGCTGCACCGCGACTTCCTCGAGTTCGAAGTGCGCCAGATCGAACGCGCCGGCGACGCCGCACCCGCGGGCCAGATGGCGCGCCAGGGCTGGCACTACCTGCGCTACCCGATCGAGGAGCTGCGCGATCCGCAGCGCGCCGTGGAGTACGCCACCCGGGCGTGCGAGGCGGCGGAGCGGCAGGAGGACCGGGCGCGCTTCGAGTACCTGGACCTGTTGTCGCAGGCGAAGTTCGAGCTCGGGGATGTCGAGGGCGCGGTGGCCGCGATCGAGGAGTCGGCGGAGTCGATGCCGCTGCAGGTGCCAAAGTGGTTGCGGGACGAGATCGAGGGGCGCGTCGAGGAGTATCGGGCGGCGCTGGGCGAGTGAGGATGGCGCGGCTCAGCGCTGCGAAGGCGGCACCGTGTCCCACACGTGGATCGTGTGGTCGCCCGAGGCGCTCGCCAGTCGTCGGCCGTCCGGGCTGAAGTCGAGGTCGTAGACGTAGTCCGTGTGCACGCTGAACACGGCGGTCTCGACCTGGTCCTCGAGGTCCCACAGGCGCACGGTCGTGTCGTCGGATCCGGTCGCGAGGCGACTGCCGTCGGGCGTGAAGGCCAGCGCGTAGACGCGGCTGGTGTGACCCGCGAGGCGAGCGACGACGCGCTCCGATTCGAGGTCCCAGACCCAGGTCGCTCCGTCCTGCGACCCGGAGGCGAGTCGCGCGCCCTCGGGGTCCAACGCCAGTCGACTGATGACGCCGGCCTGGCCGCGGAAGCGCGCGACCTCGCGGCCGCTCGGCATCGCCCACGCGACGAGGTCGCCGGTCGCGTCCTGCGCATAGAGCCGTTCGCCGCGCGCGTCGAGCAGCACGTCGCAGAAGCGCGAGGACTTCGGCGTGCCGTGGTCCTCGACCACGTAATGGAACACGAGCTCGGAGTCGGGGACTCGGAACACGTAGATGTTCTTCCAGTTGCGCGCGGCGACGAGCGTCGCGTCGCCGGAGAGCGACACGCCCGACAGCTTGTCGTCGAGCGCCACGCGCCCGATGCGTTGCAACTCCGCGTCGAGCAGTGCGAGGTACTGCCAGTGTTGGCGCGCGTACACGCTGCGATCGCCCGAGAACGCGAGGCGCGATCCCGCGGCGGCGTCCTGCACCTCGCTCACCAGGTCGCCCTCCGACGACCAGCGCCGGAAGAGGCCCTTCCAGTCCGAGGACAGCAGGCTGCCGCCCGCCTCGAAGTCGACGGTGTACACCGCGTGGGGGTGACGCATCACCGCGCGGGGCGGTTCGCCGTTGCGGTCCCAGACGCGCACCGTCGTGCCGGCGACGGCGAGGAGCCGCTCGCCGCTCGGGTCGAACTCGACGTGCCGGATCGGCGCGCGCTGTCCGTGCAGCACGGCGACCGGTGATTCCGGTTGCTCGACGTCCCAGACGCGCACGGCGTGGTCGTCCGCGCCGGACGCCAGAAGACCGAGCCCGGAGTGC
>JAUHYB010000277.1 GCA_030426745.1 bacterium | reverse complement strand
CGCCGCCGTTCTGCAGCTGCGCGCCGTAGGTCGGCTCGGGCACCACGCCGTGCGCCGCGCGCGACGCGCGCGCTTCGGCGCTGTCGTCGCCGGGCACGCTGATGCGCACCAGCATCGACAGCATCTCCTCGCCCGGCCGCGGCGGGCGCCCGCGGCCGTCCTTGATGTGGCACGACTGGCAGGACATCGTGTTGAACAAGGGGCCGAGGCCGTCGCGCGCCGCGGCGGACGCGGGCGCGGTCACCCACGCGTTCTGGAAGAACGAGTTGCCGGCGAAGAAGTCGCCGCGCCGCACCATCGACAGGTTCGTGGCGGGCAACGAGAAGGCGCTGCGGTCGCCGGATTGCGCGCGCGGGATGTAGAGGGTCGTGTCGCCGCCGAGCGCGGGGTCGTTCGCGACGTCGCGTGCGACGCCGTCCGCGGTGTCACGCGCCGCGTCGCCCGGGGCGCCCGGGGCGCCGAGGTCGTCGCCGCCGAGCGCGAGCAGCGCGGTGAACAGGGTGAGGGGAGCTGCGAGGTTCCACATGGTCCTGGTCCTCCGGGTCACAGCGCGGCCAGCTCGCCGGCGCGCGCGCGCACGGCTTCCAGCGCTTCGGTCTGCTCGCGCAACGCGTCGATCAGCGCCTGCACCCGCGCGCGCCCGTCGTGGTCGTCCGCGGCGATCTGCTCGTCGAACGGCGTGCCCGCCTCCGCCGCGGCGACCAGCGCGTCGACGCGGGCGCGCGTCGCATCGAACGCGCGCAGGACGCGGGCGTCCAGCTCGGGATCCAGGCGATGCACGAGCGCGGACAGCGACGCGCCGGCCACGCGCTCGCCATCGGGGCTCCGGCGCGCGCCCAGGTAGAAGTCCTCGATGCCCTCCGCGTTGCCGCGGATCGCCAGGTGCGTCGTGTCGCTGAAGCACGACTGCTCCTCCTCCTGGTCGGACGTCAGCAGGGCGACTTGCATGCGCTCGGACGCCAGCTCGCCGTAACTCATCGTGCCCAGTCCGACGATCATCCGGTCGAGCTGCTCCTCGAGCGGGAGCGCCGCGAAGCGCCGCGCGTAGAGGTCGCCGGCGCTGCTCCAGTCGACCACCGCGAACCGCAGGTCGCGCATCAGCCGGCGCGTCGCGGCGGACAGGTAGTCGCGCCGGCGGTCGCAGCGCTGGTTCGTGCACCCGTCGCCGACCAGGTAGTCGGTGTACGGCCGCTGCCCGCAGGTCCCCGGTTGCAGGTTCAGGTCCTGGCCCCATAACAGGAACTCGATCGCGTGGTAGCCGCGCGTGACGTTCGTCTCGATGTCCGACATGTCGACCTGCGCGTTCGGGATCGCCTTGGGGTCGGTGCCGCCCTGCAGCTCGCCGATCAGCTCGTCGGTCAGCGGGACCGTACCGTTCACGATCAGGTTGGTGCGCGCGTACGGGTTGCCCTCGTGCGCGATGTAGCCGTCCGCGACGTAGTCGATCAGGCCCTCGTCCATCGGCCAGGCGTTCACCGAGCCCTCCCACGCGTCGACGTTCGGGTTGCCGAAGCGCAGCGCCTCGGTGCGCGAGTAGACGACGTGCGCGTGGATCCAGGCGCGCTTGGCCGCGTCGAAGCGCTCGGGGTCCGGCGCCTGCAGGAAGCGCGTCACGCTCTCGTGCAGCGCGCGCGCCGTCCGCAGCGAGTCCTCGTAACCGGCGTGCGCGAGCTCGACGTAGCGGGTGGTGACGTCCGCGGCCGTGACGGGCGTCTCGTCGGCGGGGAACAGCGCGCAAGGCAGCGCGAGGAGCGGGGCGCAGAGCGCCGTGAAGGAGCGCGTGGTGATCGACATCGGAGCGCGGCGCCGGCGTGGAGGGGCGTCGTTCGAGTAGGCGGAAGGTCGCGGCGAGTCGCCCACGTTCCGCGCGTCCGGCGAGCGCGTCAACGCGTTTCGAACGACCCACGAACGCTTGTCCTGCGCTTCACACGGCGCGCGCGCATGAAGGCGCGGCGCAGCGTTCGGGAAGCGAGGATGAGCCTTGCGCGAGCCTCGCGGACGCGGCGCGCGCGGGGCGCGAAGCGTGCACGGCGCGCCGGCGCCTGGATGTGCGTCGTGACGCGCGCGCGCTCGCGCATCGATGAAGACGCAAGTCGTTGCAGCGTGCGGCGCGCGCAGTTCGACGCATTCGCGCGCGCGTCTTCACATCGAGTAGCGACGTCGAACGCGGCGCGCGTGAAGACGCGCGGCGCGTGAACCGCCTCACTCCGCGTTCACGTCCGCTGAAGACTTCACCGGGAGCATCCACCGCGAAACGGGCGAACACCGCCCCACCCTCCACCACACCAGCGAGACAAGAAGACATGCTGAACAAAGCGACTTGGATCTCGGCGAGCACCGGAGCGCTGCTCCTCGCCGGTTCGATCCAGACCACCGCGGTCGCCGGACCCGTCAACGGTTCCGACTCGATGATCGACGCCAACCTCGGTTGGCGCACGCACACGCTGTTCACCGTCGGCGAGACGATCGGCAGCTACACGCCCCCCGGCATCCTGGACGGCATGGGCGCCTACGAGCTCGACGCGAACACCGTGCGCGTCCTCGTGAACCACGAGCTGCTGAACTTCCGCGGCTACGCCTACGAGCAGGACAACGGCAGCGGCGGCACCTTCAGCATGCTCGGCGCGCGCGTGTCCTACTTCGACATCGACAAGGCGACGATGCAGGTCGTCGGCGCGGGCCTGGCGCACGAGAAGGTCTACACGGCGACCGGCGCGCAGGCGACCGACGCCTCCTTCCAGCCCTCGATCCTGTCGGGCTTCAGCCGCTTCTGCTCGAGCGGCCTGTTCGAGGCCGAGCAGTTCGGGAACGGCCGCGGCCTGGCCGCGCGCGCGTACTTCACCGGCGAAGAGGACGGCGGCTTCTTCAACCCGATCGGCGGCGCGCTGTGGAGCGTCGACCCGGCCACCAAGTCGATCTGGGCCCTGCCCGACCTCGGCCGCGGCGCGTGGGAGAACGTGACGGTGCTCGACACCGGTGACGCGAACACCGTCGCCGTGCTGCTGGCCGACGACTCGTCGCCCTTCGACTTCGACGCGGACTCGAACGACGGCGACGAGGCCGCGCCGCTGTTCCTGTACGTCGGCACGAAGAACGCCGCCGGCGACTTCCCGGCCAAGAACGGCCTGCGCGGCGGCGACCTGTACGTCTGGGTCGCCGACGACGCCAACGTGAAGACCCCGACGCAGTTCAACGGCGCCGGCACGCAGTCCGGCAGCTGGGTCCTGATCGACAACGCGCAGGACGTCGGCCAGGCGAGCGAGGACGGCTCGACGGGCTACGACGAGTACGGCTACCCGACCCAGGGCAACCTGTGGCTGCAGGCGAAGGCGCTCGGCGCGTTCGGCTTCTCGCGCCCGGAGGACGTCGCCACGAACCCGGTGAACGGCGCGGAGTGCGTCCTGGCCTCGACGGGCGTCGACACCTACGAGAACGGCGTCGACACCTTCGGCACGATCTACCGCGTCTCGACCGACTTCAGCGACCTGTCGTGCGACATCACGATCGTCTACGACGGCGACGCCGACGCCACGCGCGCGCTGCGCTCGCCCGACAACCTCGAGTGGGCCGACGACGGCATGCTCTACATCCAGGAGGACAAGGCCGAGAACGACACGCTCGACGGCGAGCCGCTGTTCGGCCCGATGGCCGTCAACACGAACGAGGCCGGCATCGTCCGCATGGATCCCTCCACCGGGGCGAACGAGCGCATCGCGGTGATCGACCGCGGCGTCATCCTCGACGGGTCGATCGCGACGCCTTCGGACGCCGTCGACGTCGACGCGGGTTCCGCCGGCGAGTGGGAGTCCTCGGGCATCATCGACGTCTCGTCGCTGTTCGGCCGCGACCTCGGCACGCTCTTCCTGATCAACGTCCAGGCCCACGGCATCGAGGACCAGGACAACTTCAACCCGACGTCGCGCATCAACGACGGCGACCTGGTCGAGGGCGGCCAGCTCGCGTTCCTCGAGAACGTCCGGCTCGGCTCCGAGTACTGCGTCGCGGGCGCGAACTCGGCCGGTGACGGCGCGCGCATCCACGCCGCCGGCAGCCGCGTCGTCGCGGACAACGACTTCACGCTCTTCGCCGACGGCCTGCCCACGCAGGTCCCCGGCATCTTCCTGTACGGCACCGCCCAGTCGCTGACGCCCTTCGGCGGCGGCTTCCTGTGCGTCGGCGGCGCCACCGAGCGCATCGCGAACCCGGTCTTCTCCTCGGAGAGCGGCCTGTCCTCGCGCGGCTTCAACCTCTTCGGCAGCGACGCCGCCGCGGTCCTGCCCGGCGCCACGCTGAACTTCCAGCTCTGGTACCGCGACCCGGCGGGCGCCGGCTTCAACCTCTCGAACGGTCTGCAGGTCACGTTCCTGTAACCCACCGAGCGCCGACGCCGCGACGCGCCGATCCCCGCGGGGCCGGGCACGGCGGCGCCGGTCAACGACACGGAGCGCCGATCCTGAGGGGGGTCGGCGCTCCGTTCTTTCGTGCGAAGCCGTGTGCGGCGGTCCTTCCGCGCGCGCGCAGTCGGGATCGGATCAGACCCCCGCCGCCTCCAGGATCTCGGCCTCGGTCAGGAGGCGCGGCGTCGTCTTCGCCAGGGCGAGGACGCGTTGCACCGCGTCGTCGGTCGGGGTCTTGCCGCGCTTC
>JAUHYB010000276.1 GCA_030426745.1 bacterium | reverse complement strand
TGCGCGCTGACCGCGTGGCGGCCGAACTTCCGGCACGCCTTCCCGCTGCCGGTCGCGGCGGTGCTCGCCGGCGCGGTGATGGGGGTGCTGGCGTGAAGATCGGCTTCCTGGCGATGAGCGGCGTGCGCGCGTGCGACACGGAGCTGCTGGAGCTCGGGCTGACGCTGCCGGGCTTCGTCGAGCGCAGCCGACAGGTCGCGTCGCTGCCCAGCCTGGGCCTGCTCCTGCTCGCGGGCGCGACGCCGGCCGGCCACGAGCTGCGCTACGCCGAGGCGCCGGCGGCGGGCGACGAGCCCGACTGGTTGTTCGACTGCGACCTGGTCGCGATCAGCACGTTCACGGCGCAGGCGCGCGAGGCCTACGCCATCGCCGACCGCCTGCGGGCGGGCGGCGTGGCGGTCGCGATGGGCGGCCTGCACGTCTCCGCCCTGCCGGAGGAGGCGCTGGCGCACGCCGACTGGGTCGTCGTCGGAGAGGGCGAGAACGCGTGGCCGGAACTGGTGCGGCGCGCGTCGGCGGGGGAGCGCGGCGGGCTCCTCTCCGCGGCGGACTTCGACCCGGTCGACGTCGAGCGCCTGCCGGTGCCGCGCTACGACCTGCTCGAGGGCCGCGCGTACAACCGCTTCACGCTGCAGACCTCGCGCGGCTGTCCGTGGCGCTGCGAGTTCTGCGCATCGACCGTCATGTTCGGTCGGCCGTACCGCAAGCGCTCGGTCGGGTCGGTGATGCGCGACCTCGGCGCGCTGCGCGCCGTGCGCCCGCACCCCTTCCTGGAGCTGGCCGACGACAACACCTTCGTCGACGCGGCCTGGGGCGTCGACCTTTGTCGCGCGCTGGCGCCGCACGGCTTGCGCTGGTTCACGGAGACGGACCTCTCCGTCGCCGACCACCCCGAACTGCTCGACGCGCTGGCCGCGTCCGGCTGCCGCCAGCTCTTGATCGGCCTGGAGGCGACCGACCCGCGCGTGCTCGCGGGCGTCGAGCCGCGCGGCGACTTCAAGGCGCGCCGCGTGGCCGACCAGCTCGACGCGGTGCGCCGCATCCAGGACCGCGGCGTCACGGTGAACGGGTGCTTCGTGCTCGGCCTCGACGGGCAGGGGCCCGAGGCCTTCGACGCGGTCGAGGACTTCGTGCGCCGGAGCGGGCTGTACGAGGTGCAGATCACCGTGCAGACGCCCTTCCCCGGCACGCCGCTGTACGAGCGCCTGGCCGCGCAGGGGCGGCTCACGGATCCGGAGCGCTGGGAGGCCTGCACGCTGTTCGACGTGAACTACGCGCCGGACGGCGTGAGCGCCGCCGAGCTGCGCGGCGGCCTGCACGACCTGACGCGGCGCCTGTACGCGCCGGACGCGGTGCGCGAGCGACGCGCGGCCTTCTTCGAGCGGCGCCGCGTGCTGCGCCGCCGCGCCGCGCGCGCTACGATCCCCGCGACATGACCGTCGAATCCCCGAAGCCGAGCGCGAGCGCGCGCGGCATGTGGCTCGCGCTCGGCTTCGTGCTGAGCCTGTTCCTGGTCCCGTACTTCGTCGGGATGACGTTGCCGGACGACTACACGGGCGCGGTGCGCGCGGAGCTGCCCGCCGAACCCGCGGCCGTGTGGGACGCGATCGCCGACCACGTCGGCAACCCCGTGTCCGGCGAGTCCGCGCGCGTCCTCGAGTCCCCGCCGGTCGAGGGCGAGGACCCGCGGTGGACCGAGGAGCTCGAGCGCACGTCGCTGCAGGTCCGCACGGTCTCCGCGACGCCGCCGACCCGCCTCGAGCGCGTCGCGACCGACGCCACGAACGGCGTCGAGACCACCTGGCGCTACGAGCTGGCGCCCACGGCCGCCGGCACCGAGGTGCGCGTGAGCCAGCACATCCGCATCACCGACCCGACCTTCACGACGCCGTACTTCCGCGTCTTCGCGCACTACCTGGACTTCGTCCGCCAGGCGCCGCGCGACTACCTCGTCGGCGTCGCGCTGTCGATGCGCTTGCCGGAGCCGACCGTGACGCCGGTCGACTCCGCGAACGACTGACGCGCGTCAGGCGACGCGCGCGCCGAAGTGCTGCGACAGGAGCTCGCCGAGCTCCGCCGAGCGCACGTCCTGGTCGAAGCCGACCAAGCGCATCTCGCGCGGGCGCCGGCCGTCGAGCAGGCGCAGGTCGATCAGGTGCGCGAGCAGCGCCAGCGGCACGCGGCGCGCGTTCCCGCAATCGATCGTCCAGCGCACGTTGCGCGGCGAGAGCTCCCACAGGACGGTGAGGTCCTCGAGCAGGTCGTCGAGCGCGCTCGCGTCGTCCAGCCGCGGGACGACCAGCCGGAGGGCGTCGCCCTCGGGGATGGCGCGGAGGCGCTCGTCGCGACGCTCCACCGAACGCAGGACGGGCAGCGGGTCCGCGACCTCGGCGTGCGTCGCGCCGCCCGCGTGAGCGGCGAGCTCGATGCGACCGAGCAGCTGGAGGAAGACGTCGTAGTCACCGACGCTGGCGGGGACGTCGCAGCAGGCGAGCTCCCACAGGCGCGTCTCCAGCTCGCGGCAGTGGATCACCATCGCGCCGGGCAAGCGCTGCGCACCGTACTCGGCGATGCGCGCGACCTCGTTCAGTTGCTCGGCGAGGTCGGGTTCGATGCCGTGGTCGAGGACGCGCAGGGATCCGCGGAGCGCCTGGATCGCGGCGACGAGTTCGGTGTGGTCACGGATCGGCGAACGAGTCGCCTGGCGGGGGGAGTTCATGTGGCTGGGGGGCGGGGGGGTCGCTCGTATCTACATCGCGATACGCGCGGGACCTACCCCTGAGGATCCGCCTTTGTGCGTGCTGCGAAATTCGCTCGCTCGGGTTCGGATCGTGTTGCTGCGTTTGAAACGCGTCGTCCGGCTCCTGATCCGAACGGCGAGTGCCGCGCTTCGCTCGGCTCATCGGCAGCCCCCGACGCCCACCCGCTGCCCCGAGACGGGATTCCGAGCGCGCGTGCCTCGCTCGGGAACCCGAATCGGAGTATCCGACACGCGGACGCGGGCGACTCCCGGAGTCCGGCGTCCGCGCACCTGTTGCGTTCTGCTCCAGTCGCTCGCCGCGCGGCGTGCGCCTTCGCTCGCGCTACGAACGCTGCTTCGACAGCCAGATCAAGTAGCGGCCCTCGAGGCAGTTCTTGTCGAGGTCCTCGGTGGAGAGCGGGACCTCGTAGACCTCCTGGAGCGTCGACTCGAAGGCCTCGACGCGGGGCTCCTGTCCGAAGGCGACGAGGAAGGCGGCGAAGCGCTCCGGCGAGTCCCGCTTCGACTTCGCGCCCGCGTTGCGCAGGAAGTGCACGAACGCACAGCGGTAGGCCCGCAGGAACTCGGACTGGTCCTCCTCCAGCGCCGGCGGCGGTTCGGCGAGCGGCTCGCGCGGACCGAAGAACGGCGCGTGGATCAACTTGCGCACCACGTCGTCGCTGCTGCGCAACATGAAGTTCGCGTGCTTCACCCGCGACCTGTCCTTCTCCTTCTGCGCCTCCTTCTGCGATTGACGCAGCGTGCGCAGGAAGAAGCCGCGACCGTGGTCGAAGCGCCAGCGGTTGTCCGCCGAGTTCGCCGGCAGGATGCCCCCCTCCGAGCGCCCGCCGGGGATGAACATCTCGCGCGCGGACGTCGAGCGCCCTTCCAGGCGGCCGTCCGCGCGCGTGTCGATCTCGCCGAACTGCTCGATCACCAGGTTGATCGACAGGCTGTGCAGCAGCGTCGGCGGCAGGCCTTCGTCGTAGAGGCGCGTCAGCAGCTCGTTCATCGAGAGCTGCGTGATCTGTTCCTCGAGCGCCAGCGGATTGTCCTCCTCCATGGACTTCCCGTCGGAGTAGGTCGAAGGCGTGACGCCGTCCGGCGGGTACTCCATCGCGAGCGCGTAGAGGTTCGAATCCGTCAGCCGGAACTCGTGCCAGCGTTCGATGCCCTGCACCCAGAAGTACTGCTTCAGGTCGGGTCGCAGGTATCCGACGACGCAGAGCATCTCGACGAAGTCCGAGCGCGACGGCAACAGCACCACGCGCACCGGTTCGATCTCGCGGGCGCCGCCGACCAGCGCGCCGCCGGCCAGCGCGTCGGCGAGGCGGGCGCGGGCGGCCAGCGCCGCCTCGTCCGTCTCCAGCGCTTCGTCCAGGCTCTGCTCGCCGGCGCCGGTCTTCGCCAGCTCGTCCAGGTCCCACCCGTCGATCCACTTCACGACGGCCTTGCGGTCCTTCTCGACCTGCGGGTCGGGCTTCGCCGCCGGCGCGATCCACGAGAGCCACAGGGCCTGCGCCTCGAGCAGCCGTCGGCAGAGCCCCTGGAAGCGCTCGCGCTCCTCCGGCGTCGACAGCGACCGGCGCGGGATCAGCACCTCGATCGCGCCGAGCCGCAGCGGCGTGAACTCCTGCGCGACGAGGTCGGGGATCGTCAGCGTGTCCGGGCCGGCGTCCGCGTGCCCGTGGCGCGCCAGGAAGCGCTGGGCCGCCGCCTCGTGGGCGAAGCCGTCGGCCGTCGGTGACGGGTCGGGGCGCGGCGCGGAGGTCGCCGCGGCCGGGGCGGCGGGCGCGAGCAGCGCGAGGGCGAGCAGGGAGCGGCGGACGACGGACGCGGTGCGAGCGGCGAGGTGCGGGATCATGCAGAGCGTGGAGGCTGGGGCCGCGGGGGCCGGGGGAGCG